>CAYRTN010000011.1:0-19750 GCA_964427235.1 uncultured Chthoniobacter sp.
CTCGCATTTCTATTCGTATAACCATGCCAACCCTAGCGCACTATTTGATTGTCAGCGGTCTCCTCTTTGCCCTCGGCATGGCAGGGGTATTGCTCCGTCGCAACCTGCTTATTATTTTCATGGGTCTGGAGTTGATGCTCAATGCGGCCAACCTCTCCCTGGTGGCCTTTTCCCGATTTAACCTAGGGCCTGACGGCATGCCGAATTACAACGCCCAAGTCTTCGTGTTTTTCATTATCACCGTGGCCGCAGCCGAGGTGGCGGTGGGACTGGCTATTATCGTCGCGCTTTACCGCGCTAAACAAACCACCCACGTTGAGGATCTCAACACGCTAAAGTTTTGATGAGTACGCAAATCGCGCCCTGGATTATCCTTTTCACCCCGCTGGCAGCCGCCGCCCTCATTCTTTTGTTGGGCCGCTTTTCCAAAAGCCTCAGTGCCGCCTTGGCACTGGCTTCGGCTTTCACGGGATGTGTTCTAAGTTGGTGGCTTTTCAAACAGCCCGATGCGGCGCAGCAACTTTCACTTAACTGGCTGAGTTTTGGGCCGGACTTCACTGTTTCGATCAGCTTCACCATCGACAAGCTCAGTAAAGTCATGCTCTTGGTGGTCACCTCCATCTCGGCGCTGGTTTTCACTTATTCCCTTGGTTACATGAGGGAGGAGGAAGGTTACTCCCGCTTCTTTGGCGGACTGTCACTCTTTCTTTTCTCCATGCTGGGCATCGTCTTGGCTAGCAACTTTGTGATGATGTTTATGTTTTGGGAGCTTGTGGGTGTGAGTTCCTACATCCTCATCGGTCACTACTACTCGAAAGATTCGGCGGCAGATGCGGGCAAGCAGGCTTTCATTGTCAATCGCATTGGAGATTTTGGATTCATGCTGGGGATTTTGTTATTCTGGTTTGCGACGGGCACCGTTGTTTTCCAAGAGATTGTTGATCAAGTTCCGAACCTCACGATTGCCCCGATTTTTCTGGCTGTCGCCTGCGTCCTTGTTTTCATGGGAACGGTTGGCAAGTCGGCTCAAATGCCTCTGCATGTGTGGTTGCCCAACTCGATGGAGGGTCCGACGCCGGTTTCCTCGCTTCTGCATGCCGCAACCATGGTGGCTGCTGGTGTTTACATGCTGGCCCGCATCTTTCCGATCCTCGAAGTTGTGCCTGACGCTCGCGAAATTATTGCATGGGTGGGAGGCATCACTTGCTTTGCAGCGGCTCTGATGGCTACCCAGCAGAGCGACATTAAGCGCATTCTGGCCTATTCCACGATTTCCCAACTGGGTTACATGGTGCTTGGTATTGCGGTGGCTCCGACTTCGGACGTGGCCATGTTTCATCTCTTCACGCACGCTTGTTTCAAGTGCCTCTTGTTCCTCGCAGCGGGTTCGGTGATGATTGCGATGCATCACGAGGTGGAGATGTGGCACATGGGTGGACTTCGCAAAAAGCTTCCCTTCACGATGCTGTGTTTCTTTCTCGGTATGTTGGCCCTTTCAGGGTGTCCGTTCACAAGCGGATACTACAGCAAGGATCTGATCATCGAATGGGCCGTCGTGAAAATCCCGTTCCTTGGCTGGATGGTTGCCGGCGCGGCTGGACTCACGGCATTCTACATTTTTAGAGAGTTCTTCGTTATTTTCTTCGGGAAGGCCCGCAGTGAACACGCGGAGCATGCGAAAGAACAACCTTTTGTGATGATTGTTCCGATGCTCATCCTCGGTGTTTTTGCAATCACGACGGGCTGGCCCTCCATTCAAAAAAACTTTTTCACCTTGGAATATCCGGAGCACGTTCCTCATACTCTCCACACCTTCCTTACCGCCATGTTCTTTGGTGGCGTGGGTTTGGCGGCATTGCTTTACTTTAAGGCGGGGAAAGATCCGATTTCAATCCCGCTCTTTGCCAACCGCTTGTATATCGATGATTTCTACTACTGGATGGTCAATAAGATCCAAGGTGGTGGCGCCGCTATTCTTTCTTGGGCCGATCGCTGGGTCGTTGACATGCTCGTGGTTCAAGTTCCTAGCAAGCTCACTTGGGCTGGTGGATTCGCACTCCGGTTCCTTCAATTCGGCAACATTCAAGCCTACGCCTTCATGTTCGGTGCCGGTGTGGTTGGTCTTCTTTATATTCTACTTTCAAAATGAGTTCACTGAGCCCGCTTCTCTTTCTCATCCTAGTGCCGATTTTCTCGGCGTTGCTGATCATGATCGGGGCCAATCCCCGTTCGACATCCATTCTGGGATCCGCTGTTAATTTGTTATTCCTGCTCGCGCTGGTTGTTTTTTATCGCCCGATGGAGGTGGGATACCAGTTTGTGTCGAGCTTCCCAGTCGTGCCTCATCTTGGAATCAGTTTCACACTCGGCGCGGATGGACTCAGCTTGGTGATGCTTTTTCTGTCTACGGTCGTGACTCTTGCAGCCGTTTGCGTGGCTAAGACACCGGAAAACAATCCGCGCTGGTATTATGCGAGCCTGCTCCTGATCTCCTCTGGCGTTATTGGTGCATTCGCTTCCGTGGATGTCTTCTTTTTCTATATGTTCCATGAGTTGGCACTCATCCCGACATTCCTCCTCATTGGAATCTGGGGATCGGGAGACCGCCAAGCGGCGGCATGGAAAGCCACGGTTTACCTCGCCACGGGAAGCTTTATTCTTCTGCTCGGTATCATCGGTCTTTATCTGATTCAACCAGTCGAAACCCGTTCATTTGATCTCCGTGAAATGATCGCCAACGCCCAGTCGGGGCTTATTCCTGATGCTCCGGGCGTTTATCTTCTCCTATTGTTGGGTTTTGGTATTCTTGTTTCTCTTTTCCCATTTCACACATGGGCCCCCCAAGCCTATGCATGCGCACCAGCGCCAGCTTCCATGCTGCACGCGGGCGTGTTAAAAAAATTCGGTCTTTACGGTCTCATTCGCATTGTTGCCCCGATCCTGCCGGATTCGGTGCAGCGCTTTGTGCCGCTGCTTTTGGTATTGTTGATCGGAAACATCCTCTACGTGGGCTACATCACTATAGCTCAGAAAAAGCTCGACTGGATGCTCGGTTACTCAAGCGTCATGCACATGGGCTACATTTTCCTTGGGTTCGCCGCTTTAAACCAACTCAGCATGACTGGTGCTTCTCTGATGTTGCTGAGCCACGGACTCACGATTGCGGTCCTTTTTGCACTTTGCGGGGAAATTCGTGAACGCACGGGAACGCTCGACTTTTCGGAGTTGGGTGGCATTGCTCGCATTTGTCCTAAACTGGGACTCTCATTTGGCTTTGCAGCCATGGCATCAGTCGGTCTTCCTGGTTTTGTGGGCTTCGCCGGCGAGTTGCTTGTTTTCTTTGGCGCGTTCGGTTCCGGTGAGCCAAAAATCGGCATTATCGATGGGAAAGAAGTCTTTGGATTCAATATGTATCAGATCGCAACAACGTGTGCTGTCTGGGGTATCGTTATTTCTGCCATCTATATGCTCCGCGCTTATCGCCGAATTTTTATGGGCCCGCTCCCAGAGCGGTGGTCTAGATTACCGGATCTTTCCGGATTTTCCCGCGCAGCCATTATCCTTCTTATCGCCGTGATGCTCATTCTCGGCTTCTTCCCTCAAATTCTTGTGAACCTAGCCACTCCTGCCTTGCTCGTCCCATGATTTCGCCCATCGTACTGGAAGTTTCTGTTGTCTGCTTGGGCATCTTTCTGCTCATGGCGGAATCCTTCAGCGTCAAATCGAATAAAGTCGTACTCGCTCACGGAGCGATTTTCGGTCTGATCAGCGTTTTTATTCTGAGCTTCTTTATTGAGGCGAACCCAGCGCAAATGCAGTCCTCCGGATTTTATGTGGTGGATGGGCTTTCGCTCTTCTTTAAGCGTTTTGCTCTTCTCTCAACGATCATAACCCTCATCCTTGCTGTAGATTACCTGCCAATCGTGCAGAGACTTGTTCCGAGTGCGAAGCCGGGTGCAGGGACTGGGGAGTTTTTTGTTCTTCCGGTTTTCACTTGTGCCGGACTCATGTGGATGGCATCAGCTGCCGATTTCATCGTGATTTTCTGTGCGCTCGAGTTGGTGACGATTTCGCTCTACATTCAAGTAGCCTACATGCGTCGCAGTCTGGCCAGCTTGGAGGCGGGAACGAAGTTTCTGATCCTCGGGGCGCTTTCCACCGGATTTTTTGTTTATGGCATCACGTGGATTTTTGGAATGACTGGGCAAACCGGTCTCGCCGAAATTCAGCGCAATCTGGCGATCAATACCGAAGCCAACCAGATGGCAATCCTCTTCGGATTGGGAATGGTGCTCGTCGCGCTCGGTTTCAAAATTGCGGCAGCCCCCTTCCAGTTTTGGGTTCCTGATGTTTATCAAGGCGCGCCAACACCGATCACCGCCTATCTCGCCGTGGCTTCGAAAGCGGCTGGCTTTTTGATCTTGATCCGTGTGCTCGAGCCATTCTTCACGGTGATGGCATTTCAACCTAAATTGATTCTCGTTCTGGCCCTCCTTTCAGGAATGACGCTCATCTACGGAAACTTGGCCGCCATCCCTCAAACCAATTTCAAACGCCTCCTTGGTTATTCAAGTATTGCTCATGCCGGCTACCTTCTAGCTGGGTTGGCCGCAGTTGGTGACGCCTTTGCCGGACGGGCCGTTGTTTTCTACCTTTGCGGATATTTTTTAATGACGTTCCTCGCGTTTCTTGTGCTGATCCCTGTCACCAAGGCTACCGGGGGTGATGACATATCTCACTTCAACGGTCTAGCTCGTCGCTCGCCCGCACTCGCTCTGGCGATGCTGATTGCAGCGGCTTCATTGGCCGGCGTTCCATTTACGGTCGGTTTCTTTGGTAAATTCTTTATCTTTGAGTCGATCATCAATCAGCATTTTTATGGTCTGGCCCTCATCGGCATCGTGACTGTGGCGAGCGGCTTTTACTACTACTTCAAAGTCATCCGGGCGATGTATTGGATGCCTCCCGCCGAAGATGCCGCACCGGTAACACTCAGCTCCCTCTCTAAATTGGCGATGCTGATCTGCGCTGTTTTGATCATCGTTTTAGGCTGCTATCCGCAACTGTTACTCCAAGTTCTTCCTTAACCCGTTCTCTGCATGAACGAATTCTGGAACCAGTGGCAACCGCGTGAGCGAGCGACATTGTGTTTTATTCTTCAAGGCACGGAGATTCTGCTCATACGAAAAAAGCGAGGTCTTGGAGCAGGCAAAATCAATGCTCCAGGTGGACGTATCGAGGCGGGCGAATCACCTGCGGATTGCGCCATTCGGGAAACGACAGAAGAGGTCGGACTGACGCCCCGTGACGTAGTCGAGCGAGGTCAATTGCACTTTCAGTTTGCAGACGGATATAGCCTGCACTGCACCGTCTTTACCGCTACGGCATACTCGGGCGATTTAGTGGAAACCGACGAAGCCCTACCGACATGGATGCCGCTAGACTCGATTCCCTACCATGAAATGTGGGCCGATGATGTCCATTGGCTCCCCGGTATGCTCGCTGGCGGGAATTTCACGGGATATTTCCACTTTGATGGCGAAGCGATGGTGTCCAATGAATTGGTTTGGCATCCAGCGGGATAAAATTCTTCGCCGCTTAATCCGCCGAAGCGGGGTTATATCCAAAGGCTGAATGCTCGTAGACTCGTGCTCTAGCGCCTCTACTGCCGACGATGAAAAACGGTGCTGCGCTCATAAAGCGCCGCCAGTGTGCCCAGTATAGGGATTAACAATTTAGAAAATGAAATAGAAACAAATGACCGGAAGCAGTGACGGCAACCGTAGTGAGAGCCAAGGCGGGTTCCGCGAGGAACTCAGCACAAAAAGAAGGCTGCAGCAAGGACAATGACCGTAGGAACACGACCAGGCAGGGAGGCAGGGTGCGGGCGATGAGCGTGCTAGGAAACGCGAAATCCAAGAGTCACCGAAAGACGCATCAACCTAGAAAGCTATGTCTATTCTGTCTAAAAAATCGCTCTTTTAGAATGCCACGTTCAGACCGGCGCTCACGATGTTGCTCTGATAGGTCTGGCTGCCGAAGTTCACGTTGTAGAATATCGAGCCACTCAGGTTTTTGCCAAACTGGGCTGTGACGCCGGCTCCCGCAAAGACGCTATCGCTATACGGGTCCGTGGTTTCGAAGATGAAGGCCGCTCCATTCCCCCCGTCGAGGCTCGCGTTGATGTTCCGCGCATTGTTCAGGAACTCGTGCTGCCAGAGCATCCGCACCTCGGGAATGATGGCGATTGTCTGGTTCAGGTTCCAAGTGTAGGCGATGCGACCTCCCAGCGTGCTGCGCAGGCTGTTGGCGTTTTGCTGAGCGAGTGACAAGTCGAGGCTTTCAGCTCCCGTTTCCGTGAAACTCCCGATGCCTGCGTAGGTGTATTGCGCTCCGACGATCGGGCCGAGCGTGAACTTGCCGATCTCAAAGTCCTTCCCGAGGTTCAGCGCGGCGCTGAATTGTGTGCTGTTCGGATCCGCCTGAGCCGTGCGGTCGATTGTGCTGAACTGGATCGAGCGCCGTGTCTGGTAGCCTGTGTAGCCGCCACCGATCACCGCATCTGCGTAGTAGCCATCCTCGGTTGCATAGCTCGCGTAGCCTCCGAAGTTCACACCATTACCCCGCATATTGCTGTCGCTGCCGTATTTTGAATAGGTGTATTCGTAGCCCGCATACAGACCGCTCACGAAGTTTTCGCTCCAGCGATAATCCGCTCCGACAAGGAAGCCGCCCGCATCGGTGTTCGAGTTCAGCAGGTGCGAGAGATCCGTCGAGCGAGAGAACTGTCCATTGCCCAGCGCCCAAGTATTCCAGTTTGTCGCCATGGCTGACTCCACGATCAGACTGGCGTCTTTGGCCTCCGATGCGCTCTTGCCATCCTTGTCATACAGGAGCGGTTGCGAAATGCCGCCCATGGCTTGGAAGCCCTCCGCGCCGAGTCGCACCGAGCTAATGCGCTGGTTGAGCATTTGGGTTTGGTTGAACGCCTGCTCGATGGAAATATTCGCCAAGCTCTCATAGAAGCCAGGCATGATCTGGTCGAAGGCGGCTGGATATTCTTCGCTCGTCAGCGAGTCGAGAGCGGTGCTCACAACCCCGCGATCATCGCCTTTGGCAAGAATGAATGCATCAAGTACCTTGGCCACTCTTTCCTGATTGGGAGTCACCGCAACGCGCGTGTAGGTATCTGGCGCGATCAGCAAAGTGCCGACGGTGCTCGTGTTGATAAATCGCCCACGGAAACCCTCTGGGGCATTAATAGTGTCAAATGTTCCAACGATACGACCCGCCTGAAGGAAGTCGCATTTTTGCCCATAGGTGAGATTGTTTCCACCATAAGGGATCACGTTCAATGTTCCCGCTAGTGAGGCCTGACCTCCCACCACAACGCGGTCAAAGCTCGACGGGCTCTCGATTTCAATGTTCAACACTCCAGCGCTCGTCTGAGTATAATCGCCCGCGATTGTCAGTGTGCCGATGGAATTTCCGGGGGATACCGTCCCTTGGTTGCTGATGTTACCTTGTATAAAACCTACGCCCCCGAGAATGCTGCCGGGCAAAACAAACAGATTGTTCACACTCATACTATGATTGATGGAGAGTAGTCCTGAGCGAATGTAGGCATCGCCACCAACAAGTAAATCCGACCATACAAAAAGCGAACCTGGCCCAGACTTATTGAAGTCGCCAGGTGTAAAAAGGGTATCACCTGTGATCGTAGCGCGACCCCCAGTCACACTTAGATTGCCAGACGTGACAGTGAGTGTATTAAAAATCCGAAGACTGCTTCCAGATTGGAAAATCAGCGAATTGATCGTATTGTTGTCAGATAAGCCACCAGTTTGCACTGTGCCATTGAGTGTAAAATCGGCGAAGGTTGGGATATTCGAACCGCCGCTATTTTGGATCAGCGATCCATTTGCCGTCGCGCCAAGAATCTGGAATTGGAGATTGCCGGCGTTCAAGAGGAAGTTGCTTTGGAAGTGAACAGAGGGATCCAAGCCCAGGAAAGTCGCCGAGAAATCAGCAACTTGAAAATTCGTGCTTCCGAAAGTCATCAGCGTGTAATTGCCGGGAACAAGGTTCGCACAATCTATGGCAAACGCTCCTCCCGCTCCTCCATTAGTGAGACCTCCCGCAATATTGAGCTCAGTGCCTGCAGCTGGGGCCATTCGAATATCCCCGGCAGACCAATTTAGGACAACCAGATTCAGCGACACCTCCGCAGCGAGACGCCCGCCGTTCAAAGTCACCACTCCAACTCCCATCGCGGATGCGTTGTTGGCAACAAGGGTACCGGAATTCAGTGTGGTGCCGCCTGCATGGCTATTCGTCCCATTAAGTGTCAGCGTACCGAGACCGGATTTGTTAAAACCACCTGCTCCGCCTATCGATCCGGCAAAGGTTTGGCTGCCTGCCTCAGCCACGGTAAGAGTCTGGCTTATTGCGATAGTTACATCCCCGCCAGTTCCTCCGCCACCTTCGAGTGAGCCTATTGTTTCGTTGCTCAATACCGAAAAAACAACACCGACGACATTGGCCAAATGAACCGTGCCCGTGTCAATGATCGCTGATCCACCGCTAACTGCGAGCGTTCCGTCGTTAATCTCTGTAGTGCCGTTGTAGGTGTTCGCTCCAGAGAGAACCATTGTGCCACTCCCGTTCTTAGTGAGGCCAAAGGTCGATCCAGAAATATTACCCCCGACCGTGAAGTTACCGTTGGCGACATTGACGTTGCGGGTCGCGTTCATGGCCACCGCTCCCGTTCCCATATCCAGGTCGTTCGTGCCTGTGAACGTGAAGTCGCCATTCCAGTTTTGCACGTTGTTGTTGAGCATGATGGCTCCCGCACTCGTGTTGTCGATCGTTCCAGAGACGATGGTGAAGGTACTGTTACCGAGTGCGGCAGCGTTGTTGATATTCAACTGACCCGCGCTGAGCGTAGTCGTGCCGTTGTAGGTGTTCGCTCCGCTGAGCGTAAGCGCCCCACTGCCCGTCTTCGTAAGAGATCCGGTCCCACTGATGATGCCGCTGAGCATTTGGTTCGCGCTGCTGGCATAGACGAAGTCGCCCGTGTTGCTGATGTTGCCAGAGTAACTCCCCGCGTTGAGTTGGGCAGCGCCCCCGATCACAAGCGTGCCACTATTGACATTCGTGTCTCCGGTGTAGGCATTCACGCCGATGAGTGTGAGTGTATTGCTGCCATTCTTCGTTAGCCCGCCAGCTCCGCTGATGACTCCGCCGATTGTGATATTACCTGCCGCGGCATCATAGATGCGGGTGGCGTTACTGCTGAGTGCGAGGTTGATGGTTTGCGTGTTCATCGAGTTGTTCACGATGTTGCCATTGAGCGCGAGGGCAGAGGCCGTATCGTATCCGGCCGATCCCGAGTTAGCATTGAGCGTAAAGGCTCCAGCTGTTGAATTAAAGGTGATGCTGGCTACCGAGTTGACGGTCGCGCTGGCGATATTGTTCGTCGCCGTGGCGGTGCTGTTGCCTACAAAATAAATACTCATGTTCCCGCCGGTGAGATTTGGGGTAAATCCGCTATCCCAATTCCCTGTACCGCCGTTCCAAGTCGGATTGCCTACGTTGTAGGCTAAGTTCAGGTAGCCGCCTGTGTTTGCTAAAGCCCATGTGCCTACGGGGGCCGTGCCAGTGAATCCAGTTGTATCGACAGCGAAGGCGTTCGCGTCGAAGCCGCTCACCGCGCCCCAGGAGACAATGTTCCAACTCGAAGAGTTGTTCGTATTCCAACCCGTCGGATTGCCGCTGATGTAGATTGTGAATTTATTACCGGAGGTGGCGTTGATGGTTGCCGCACCGCTGCCGCCACCAACCGTTATCAAATCCCAATCCGTTCCGGCTGAACCTGTGACATTGGCAATTTCCCAATTGTAGCCACCACCGCCTTCAAGCGTGAGTGTACTCACCGCTATGTTACCAGGTGAATTGCCAGGCGCGATGCGACCACCGGATTGCACGGTCACCGATCCAACGGCACCTATGCCACCGAGTGTACCGCCGTTGCCTATCGTTAACTCGCTATTGGCTGCACTTCCGTTGATTACCAACTTGCCAGCGCTGATCGTTGTCGAACCGTTGAAGGTCGATGTGCCCGTGAGGGTCATGTTACCGACTCCGCTTTTAATAAGGTTGCCGCTGCCTGTGATTGATCCGTTAAAGGAATTACTTCCCGTCTCAGCAACGGTGAGCGTCTGTCCGGAGCCTATGACCACGTTGCCACCTATCGCTCCTCCGCCTTGCAGCGACCCGATGGTTTCACCGCCATTTATACTGAAAGCGACACCGACTGCGTTTGACAAAAAAACTGTATTGCCATCCGCAATCGCGCTCCCACCGCTAACTGCGAGCGTTCCGCCGTTAATCTCTGTAGTGCCGTTGTAGGTGTTCGCTCCAGAGAGAACCATTGTGCCACTCCCGTTCTTAGTGAGGCCAAAGGTCGATCCAGAAATATTACCCCCGACCGTGAAGTTACCGTTGGCGACATTGACGTTGCGGGTCGCGTTCATGGCCACCGCTCCCGTTCCCATATCCAGGTCGTTCGTGCCTGTGAACGTGAAGTCGCCATTCCAGTTTTGCACGTTGTTGTTGAGCATGATGGCTCCCGCACTCGTGTTGTCGATCGTTCCAGAGACGATGGTGAAGGTACTGTTACCGAGTGCGGCAGCGTTGTTGATATTCAACTGACCCGCGCTGAGCGTAGTCGTGCCGTTGTAGGTGTTCGCTCCGCTGAGCGTAAGCGCCCCATTGCCCGTCTTCGTGAGAGATCCAGTGCCGCTGATGATGCCGCTGAGCGTTGTGCTCGAGTTGTCACCACCGGCCGTGAGCGTATTGGACCCGAGCATAACATTGCCCGCTCCAGCGATCGAGCCGACCGTTTCACTTGCGGCGAGGTTAAAGGCGGCTCCGGCGCCTACTGCGACCGCACTCGTATCGACGATGGCACTACTGCCGTTGACTGTGAGGGTTCCCTCGTTGATCACTGTCGTGCCGGTATAAGTATTCGTTCTGTTAAGTGTCAGTGTGCCCAGACCAGTCTTCACGACTCCACCCAATCCGCTCGCGACGCCGTTGAGCATTAAATCAAATCCGTTCGTATCAATCGTTCCCGTTTCAAGTAGAAAATAGGAACGCGTACTGTTTGGTATATTTCCAGCCACGCGAAAGGTAGCATCCGTTCCATTGAAAGTGAGCGAGCCTGCTCCGAGAGTGTCTTGAGCCCCATTGAGTCCCGCTTGGATTGTCCCTGCCGTAATGATCGTTCCGCCAGTGTATGTATTGGCACCCTCCAGAATCAGCGTTCCATTTCCTGTTTTCAGCAGAGCGCCAGCACCGGCCGCGTTGTTGCTAACGATGGATCTGAGATAGGTCGTTGTGCCTACTGCCACATCGAACGCCCCCGCGACACCATCGGCATTTGCCGTACCGAGCCGAAAGAGGCGTGTATTGAATGACATGTCGGCCGTCAAGCCGAGTGTGCCGCCATCATTGAGATAAAGAATGCGGTTGGTTCCACGCCTACCTAGACTTTCAACTGCGCTGATACTGAGCGTTCCACCATCGATTCGGACGGTTCCGGTATAATTATCATTCGTCGCCGTATTGGTGAGAGTGAGTGTCCCGTTGCCGACCTTGCGAAGCTGCGCGGCATTGGTTCCGACCCACTGACCATCGTAACTGGTGGAGGCGTCATTGCCGCCAAGGATGAGTGTTTTTCCACTCAAATCCACGTTTCCGCCGAAAGCACCTCCGCCACTCAATGAGCCGATCGTTTCATCGTCAATGATGTGGAAAACGGCACCTGCCGCATCAACCATCACGATAGAGCCCATATCCGAAATCGCCGCGCCTCCCACGAGGTTCAGAGTTCCGCTCTGGACGGTTGTGGTGCCGTTGTAGGAATTCGTCCCGCCAAGCTCAAGAGTTCCAGCACCAGCCTTGATGAGTCCGCCCGCCCCAGTGGCATTTCCGTTGAGTGTCAAATCAAAGCCGCTGGTATTGATAGTACCCGTCTGGGATAAAATGTAACCTCGGATGCTAGCGCTGACGTTCTCCGCTAGCTGCAAGGTGGCTCCGCTTCCATTAAATGTCAGTGCTCCCGTTCCCAATGTTTCCCTGTTTCCGACCGCCTCGACGATCAAGGTTCCACCTGTGATGGTGGTGCCACCCGTGTAGGTATTCGAGCCATTGATCGTGAGTGCACCTGAGCCCGCTTTGATAATCGAGCCATTGCCGCTGATGATCCCCCTGGAGCCCATATTCCCGCTCCCATCAAAGGTGAGATCAAACCCACTGCTGCCTATGTTGCCAGTCATCGTGAGAGATGTAGTGGAATTATTTATCCAGTCTTGATCAGCCGCAAGAGTCAGCGTTGTTGAAATGATCGAGGCCAGCGATGCGGCATTTTTCACAATGCCAGCGTTGCCAATCGTGAGATTCGTGCCCGCGAGAGTAAATGCCGGCACTGCCGTCGAACCGTCTCCGATGATCAATCCATTAATGCTACTCGTGCCGGCATTTGGTGCATTCGGTGGGGAACTTGAGAAATTGAAGCCCGCGATGTCTGTTGTTGTGCTGTTGGCGGGCGGCACATCACCAACCCAGTTGCTACCCGTAGCCCATGCCGTTGATGTACTGCCATCCCAGTAAATGAGCCCCGCGTTCGCAAACGAAGCAAATATCATCAATGAGAAAAATGAAACAAAAGGGATATGATGCGGAATTTTCACCTTCCCGTTGTATGCCGTTCGGCCTGCTAAAAAAATGAGGTCAAACCCCACCACGATAACTCATATTTAGCAGATTCGGACTCAAGGGGATGGAGTGCGCCCCGCGAGTCCACTGCGGCAGGTAAACTAACTTCCCGCCCTCCGTGAGTGATCCCTGAACCCGAGCGTTCAGGGACCTGCTCAAAAACCAACTCAGTTCGGATTTCCGCTCAGCGGGGTGAATTCGAAGCCGAGATCTTTGATGCCGTTGACTGTTTCGACGAGGTAGGCGGGATCAATATACCAGTGGAAGTAAAAGCCCGCCCAGCCATCGCGGACGACTTTGAGCGCCTTGGCGCGTTGGATGAGGTCCTTCGGAAGCGTCGGGGCCTGCAATTCATACCAACCCCACGGATCGATGTAGCCGACGGTTTCTGGGATGCGTTTGAGTCCGTAGGTATCACGATAAATGCAGGAGGCGTTTAATTCCGTCGCCTGCATGTTGCCTACGCCATCGGGGAAATAAAAAATCGCACGGTCGCAAGCGAAAGGGAAAAGACTGCCGAATACTTTGTAATCCACTGCCGAGGCGAGGTAATGAGGTGTAAGCCAACCCACGGGATCGAAGCCCGCGTTTTTCAACAGATTGCTGCCACGTGTGACGCGGTCACGCGCCCAACTCTCGGAATCGCCAGGAGCAGCCCCAATGAGCGTGAGCGATCCGGAGGCGTCCGCTTTCACACGATAAAACTCGTAGTCTTCGGCGCTGACTCCGCTGTAGGGATTTTGCACACCATCCATCTGGTGGGTTGTGCCGTGTTGCAAGATTTGTCCGCCAGCCTGCGTCCAGAGCTTCATTTCTGCAGTGAATGCGGTGCCCGCCGCGACGCTGATCACATCGCTTTTGCCTTTATTATAAACTCCCGCCCAGTCGCGATATTCGGGAATCATCGCGATGGTGAATGGCACTTTGAGGGAGGCGAGGGTTTTCCTCATGTTACCAAGAGTGGCGAGGTCGGAATCCGGCCCGATATCTTCCACTCGAAAATAGGCGCGGTGGTTTTCCTTATGATCAATTCCGAGCATATCGTGCAGGAGATCTTCGAATGCCAGCGAGCGGTTCTCAAAGCTGGTCGAAACAATCGGCATATCGGCGACGAACCAAAAATTTCCGCTCTGGGTGATGTAGGGCCACTCGGTGCCACTCGCATCCAGACATTTCGCGCGAACGGCGACTTTGCTTGGGTCGGTGACAACGAGACGCGTTATGCCCGGATCGAAGAGTTCTTTTTGAAGTTCGGTATCCTTGTAGATGACTTTCGGATGGTTTTCGCCCGAGTAGTAGGCGACCTGAATCCCATAGCGCTGGTTAAAATCCTGCCTCCACGCACAGGTGGCCATGTCCCAAGCGTAGCACCAGAGGTTGACGCCCATCCACACGAACGGCTTCGTGTTCGCATCCATGTCCACCGTCATGGAACCCGGCATCGGCTGGGATCGCCAGACTGACCCGAGATAAAATGTGGCATCATTCGCGGCTAGGTCTCCGCTGGAGTAATCGGCGAGCGCTTTGCGGGTCACCTTCGCATCAAAGTGCCCGAGCAGATTCTCCAGCTTGAGCGAGTAAATGGAGCCCAGCCAACCGTAAGGGGCATCGTTATCATAGAGGATGAGGATCGATGGTCCCGCCAACGCCGATTGGGTTTGCGCTTTAGCAGAGGGCATCAGTGAGCCGAATGTGAAAAGCAGCGCGGTGATGCAGCACAGCAATGCCGCGATTGATATCGCCCGTTTTTTTGTGGAGTAGCTTACCGTATTTTTCATGCGGCAAGCTCGGGGGTGAGGGCTTTGACTTCAATGAGGCGATGACCTCCCCCCGTTTGCGCTGAGCTTTTCGTTATCGGAAGCGCGGCTTAAGCCCTGGCGACGCCTTGCTGGGAAAGGGCGAGGACTTCGGCGAGTGGCATGGCTTTTCCGTAGAAATACCCTTGGGCATATTGGCACTCGGTACTGCGGAGAAACTCGACTTGCTCGGCCGTCTCGACCCCTTCGCAAATAGTGATGTACCCAAGATCAAAGCAAAGCGTGATCAAGCTGGGGAGAAGCGTTCGCGACTTACTTTTCAGGGAGCCCAATTCGGTTAAAAATGCTCGATCAAACTTCACGATGTCTACTGGCAGTTGAATGAGATGACGGAGGTTGCTGTAGCCGGATCCAAAGTCATCTACCGATATCCGCACGCCTGCCTCCCGAAGTTGATTGAGGTTTTCGAGTAAGGGGTCATTTTCTGGAAGGAGGGGGCTTTCCACCACTTCTAGGACAATGGCCTTGTAAGGGATGCGTGCGTTGGACCATTTGGCGAGCCATTTATCAGCAAACCCCTTTGTGGAAAGAAAGACCGGCGTCACGTTAAGGCTTAGCATGACATTTTCTATGTCGAGCATTTCTCTGCCTGAACTCCGCTCGCCAAACTGCCTTACAAATTCGCTAAAAACCCACTCGTCAATGCTGGTTTGGTAGCGGATTCGTGGAATGGCTGCAATAAAACGCCCAGCATCCACGATTTTACCATCCCTGTCTTTCATTCGCAGCAGTGTTTCCGCGCCTTTCAAGTCGTGGGTTTTCAGATCAAACAGTGGTTGGAAGCGAAGGAAAAAACGGTTTTCGCTATAAGCCTGCCTCACGAGCAGATTGGTTTTATTGAGAAGCAGACGCTCTTGAAACATTTCCTCTTGGTAAGTGTAGACCTTTCGGTGGGAACCGCTCTCTTGACTGACCGCGTAGCGAAGAGTCAACTCGGCACGCCGAAGCATTTCGATCGCGCTGACCGTGGGATCATCGATCACCACGCAACCCACATCGGCGTAAATACGGATTTCGTCGCGATCGACGCGAAAAGGGATCGACGCTCTCAACTTCACCTCACCTAGAAGGCCTTCGAAATTTTTCTCCAGATCGTTATCCCTCACTAAGACGACGAACTTGTCCCCACCCACTCGGGATACAAAATTATCCCCCCTGTGAACTTCTCTTAAGTGCTTTGCCGTTTCAATAAGCGCGGTATCACCAGCGCCATAACCAAAGTTGTCATTCAGCTCCGTGAGGCTATCCAAGCGAATATGGAAAAGAATAGCCGAGGGTTTTTCCGTTTTTGTTAATTGGAGGACTTTATCGATCTCTTCGAGCAGCAACTTCCGTGTGCCAAGGCCGGTGAGCGGGTCATGATCGACGTAATATTTCAGCTCCTCCGCATGGATTTCCCTATCCGCCATGGCGCTGAATGAGGCGAGCATAAGCTTGAAGAAATTATCGTACCGACTGTCCTTCGGTACATCGCATAAGAAATCAACCCTAGCCAGAATGTGATCCGCAAATTTCAAAGGCACGACCGCATAAAAAAAGGTTGTCACTTCGGAATCCCCACGCTCGAGCACTCCCTGTCGCAAAACGTCTGTGGCAAGTAGCGCCGTTTGATCCAACTTGTCCCATTGTTGCTGCTGTATGCTGGTTGGAGGCTCATCAGGAAGGTGAATGATCTCGGTGGGAAGCCCCTCATGATACCTCTGGATTCTTGCGGCGACGCCCTCGAGGAGTGGATGATATTGCGCGATAAGGCTAGCAATCGTAGCGCGAATCTGACCAGTGGGTGAGGCAATCCGCGAAATGACATCGGCCAAGCGACCTCTCGTCTGCTCACCAAAAGGGCCTTTTTTATCAAGATCGCGACCGCGCCTCTCTCGTTCCGCTAAATCCACAGTGATGCGAGCGATGTGCTGGAGCAACTCCATCTGAAGCGGGGTCAATTCGCGGGGCTTCCGATCCATCACGCAAAAACTCCCCAGCGGCAATCCTTCGGCGCTTAACATCGGAACGCCTGCATAAAAACGAATATGAGGCTCCCCTGTGACAAGTGGATTATTTGCAAACCGCTCGTCTTGAGTTGCATCAGGAACGACAAAACACGGCTCTTGCTCACGAATGGTATGAGCCGCAAATGTACGACTCAGCTCGCCCTGGGTTTGCCCCAATCCACCCGAGGTTTTAACCCATTTTCTCTCACTATCTAAAAAGGAGATGGCGCCGAACGGCGTATCCGTCAGAAGGGAGGCCAGAGCGATGAGATTGTCAAAAGCCACACCGGACTCCGCATTGAGGTTAGGAAGTTGACATAACCGCTCCGAGCGCTCCAACTCACTAGACTGAGGGGAATTCATCGACTCCCCACTCAGCAACAGCTGGCTCTGTGTTTTGTTTGTTTCGTTGTTCATAAGATCGGTTATTCCTTCTATTTTTCGTCAGGATCCCGCAAAGCAAGAAGGGTAAAGGGGAGAAGCGTCCAGATGACCCAGAGCGCCCAAGCCGCATTCAGGTAATAAAAAACCTCGTTCCCCCCTCGGTGGAAAAAACCATAAACAACACTGGAAAGGCTCAGTGCCATGATCGCGATATGAGGCAAGACATGGTTCAAGCGCTCAATGAGTATTGGGGCTTCGGAAACCTTTTTCGTTACCGAGTAGCGGGGTAAATGCGTGCGCGAAAAAAGCGCGGCAATAATCGCGCTAATATAAACCTCAAACAAGGCGGCCTGGGCGCGAAAGGCTTTAGTAGTATGCCGCCGTTCCGTTACTAAGCGATTGAAAATGAAAAATGTGATCGCGTAGGGCATTCTCCAAAGAAAAAAATCCAACGCGGTCGTTTTCATAAAAAAACATCCGCTAAAAAGCCCCCAGATCGGCAGGAGATAAAAAATCGGGTACGCCAGACCAAAGAGCAAATAATTGTAACCAAAACTGAGGTAGTTGAGTCGCTGTTCCCAACTCAGTCCTTTTGTGAACATCGGGTTTCGCCAAAATATTAAGCGCAGCGAATCCACCGCCCACTGCCAGCGCTGGCGGACATGGCCCGTGATTTCCGCCGGCGCAGTGCCATGTGTGGCCGGAAAGGGGTGGTAAACACTTTTCCAACCCACCGCATGCATCAGCAGCGAGGAGTAGAGATCCTCCACCAGATTCCATGTTGAGAAGCCCCCAATTTGCTTCAAAGCCTCACGTCGATAAACAACGCCCGACCCGCATGAGATGGCCGAGTTTGAGGCATTGCGCGAAGTTTGCATGGCCCCGTAGAAAACGCGGTCCCGGTTACCCCAGGGATCCCCTTCCGGCACATCAAATGCCTGATAGGTCGTTACAAAGCCAATGGTCGGAACAGCGAAGTAACCAATCAGGACTTCTAAAATTCGGCGATGTGAAATCTGATCCGCATCCAATAGAAGCAAGAAGGGCTTGTTCGTATGCGCAAGGGCATAGTTGAGATTGCCGGCCTTGCGGTGCTCGTGGGTCGGCCGCGCCAAGTATTTCACTCCCAGCTCAGCGCATAGCTTTTCGAGATCCGCGCTATGCCGATCATTCGCGACGGTCACCGAAAAATCTGGGTATTTTATGGCTACCGCCGCACGCAGGGTTTTTTCCACAATGGCAAATGGCTCACCGCAACAGGTGATGATCACATCGACCGGCGGCGGGGGATGCTACAGCGGCAATCCCGACGGAGCGTGCTCGCGGCGGTGCATCATCATCTCGCTCCACAGAAGCATGCTAATAAAGCTAAGCGCCTCGGCAAAAATGTACGGCCCAGCGATATACCAATAGCGATAGTCGATATGCCAGATGCTCCAACCCAGGTAGGCCAGGGCGCTACTCACAGCGAGGAGAAAGGCGATGAAATTGCGCCGCGCATGCTGCTTTAGTATCTCGTCGTGATATCGTCGCTTGCGTGGAGATGGTGGCACCGAAGCTGTTGGTGTTTCAGAATCGGTATTCATAACTGGCCACAAAGTTTAAAGAATCGTAGTGCGCCGAGGAACTGCCGTCACGGTTGAGGCCTCGGTCTTGACTGAAGTAGCTGGCGTCAACCCGAAGCGCCTGATTGCCAGACCAACTGTATTTGAAATAGCCGAAGAACCCCGCGCCTTTCCCTCCATTGATCGGCTGTTGGTAAAAGTGCAATTCGGTCCCGTAGGTGAAGCTTTTCCCCAGATTTTGCGAAAATTCCGCATAGAAATTCTGCACAAGCAGGTTTTGCGGGTCGTAGTAGAGCGAGGTGGAATTCGCGCCATCTTGATACACCGGCGAGGCCCTACTGAAGCGGGTTTGCGAGAAACCATAGCCTAATCGCACGAGCGGCGAACGCAGCACACTGTAAGCGGCGTTCACATAGTAATCATTGAGGACGCTATCCCCCGTTAAGGTCGCCAACTTGTATTTGCCAAAAAATTCCAGTCGCTCCACGGGTTTCCACGTGGAAGAGAGGCTTAGTATGTCCATGGTAGCCCGCCCCCCGACCGCTCCTATTGTCGCAGCCAAGTCGTAGAGAGAAAGCCCCAGCGGAGGTTCACTATCGACCACATCCATGTGATCCGCTTTGAGATTGATCTCCAACGTGGAGACGGGATGAACCATCACCCCCAAACCTCCCGTCACACTGTTCCACCCGTTATTATACCCATTGAGGCCAATATTGGCGGAAGCCGCCCAGATATCCATGGCTTGGTATCTCAAGACGACCTCTCCCGTCTGGCGTTCGATAGAGGAAAAATCCTCCTGCGCAAACCACCCGTGCGTGGTGTCAAAATTCACCTCCAAAGCATCCAGCGGCCTGAAACGGACATCAGCCCCAGCATTCCGATTTCGGTAAGTGAGATTGTTGCTGAACAAGCTCCCGCTCGCCTGTACGCGGGGCGCAGCCACCTCGCTCTCAAGCGAAATGCGGTTCGACCAATCCGCGACAAGCGAGACGCTCGGCCATTTCTGGAGCAAGGCGCGCGCCTCGGGTACCGCATTTGTGCGCAAGGTGGATTCCGCCAATCCATGCGCGGCGCTTTCTTCAAACGGCCGCTCTGCGAGCACTTGGCGATATTCCGCAGAAGCCGGTAAAAACTCCCCGGCGTAGTGGTAAGCGCGGGCCCGCGCCAGATGAAGCGGCGCAGCATCAGGAAACGTGATCCCCTCAAGCGCCCT
>CAYRTN010000012.1:0-17108 GCA_964427235.1 uncultured Chthoniobacter sp.
CTCCAAAATCGCGTCAGGAAGTTCAATTGTCGTTTTCATATGGCCATAAATACGGCACTATTTCGAATTTGTCAAGTAGTGAACGATGCCAACAGGGGAGTGGCGCTCCCGACAATTCAAGACGGCTGCAGCAAGGGTGGGTAAAAATCAAGATTCAGCCACAGATAGGCTTACCAAATATGTCAAAGTGCGGGGCCCTTTCGCTGAAATTGCAGAGGCTGTCTATGACTGCCGATCTTCGCGCCTTTCCTCAGGTTTTGGCTGCAAAAATAACACCCACTCCAGCAAAGCCAACGAGGACGTTGGCGGTCCTGCCGAACTTGGTATCCCTCCTCAAATTGACAAAATGTCAAGAAGACAGTTGCTGACCCCTTCCACACATTGACTTATATCGACCTATCAGCAGGAGGCCGCGGTCGCCAGACGAGGCTTGGATCTTAGTTCGGCGCGGACCTTCTCGCCGAGTGCATTGAGGTGGGCGATGCGTGCGTCCCTGCTCATGGCATTGAGGCGGCGACTTGTCGCCTCTCTCCACTTGCGGGACTCTTCGACTGCATCAAAGCTTTTGGTCTTGGTTTCCATAGATAATCTCCAACGGGTTTACGATACGGATAGCGGTATAACCGTTCAACAAGTTGACCCCATTAAATGCAGTTTCACGCTGCAAGTTAACCATATGGCGGAAGTTCCAACTCACAAGGAAATCAATGCGGTTTACCGTGCACGCGGCGACATGCCGGGCATCGTCCTCGTATTTTGGCGTGACAACACCTTGGGCAACATAGGTTGCCGCGAGCTGGTCTATTTCCTCGGTGATGTTTAGCACATCAACTGCTTCAAAGGTGCTGTTGAACAAATCCCGGACGCGCTCAGGCGCTTCGATGAGTTCCTCGGCTGCTACCAAAGAAGTTACGAAGCGCCACAGACCGCTTTCCATCTGCAGCCAAAGCTCTTGGGTGGGTTGCTTCCACTCATCGTCGAAGTAACCGCCCAAAACCGAGGTATCGAGATAGAGCGTTGGTATGCGCATCTGCCCATACACTACACTAATTGAGTCTCATCTCACAAGAATATTTTCACCGGCCTTCGTAAAGGTTGTCTGTAAATGCCAGAAATTTTTCCATCCAGTGGGAACGCGGAGGTCCACCTCGGCATGATGCCTTAACGAAGCCAACGGGGACGTTGGCGCTCCTAACCGAACTTGGTTATCCCTCCTCAAATTGACAAAATGTCAAGAATTCATGCCTGACCCCTCTGACTAACTTAGCGCCATTCCACGCTGACCCCCAGTTTTCCACAGTGGGAACGCCGAGGTCCTCCTCGGCATGATGCTTAAACGAATCCAACGGGGGCGTTGGCGCTCCTGAAAATTCAAGACGACTACGGCGAAAGTGGGTCAAAATCAAAATTCAGCTGCGGATAAGTTTGCGAAATATGTTAATGTTTGAGACCGACCCCTTTTCCGCTTTGGCCTTCTCCCCAGTCTATGTGTAACCCATGTCTTCGGTCAGTTTGTAACCGATCTCCTCGGTTTATACTAGGGTGGGTGAAAATTTAAGATCTAGCTTCAGACAAGCTTTCTAAACGTGTGAATAAGCGAGACCGAATATTTGCACGCATTGTTATTAAAATAAATGTTTTACAAATTATTGAAAGAAAATGCACACTGACCCCCAGTTTCCGCATTGTTGATTTTTTTGTAGCCGCTGACTGTGACTGCCGAGCGTGGCGCTTATTCGCACGCCCTTCGGTGGTCGCAGACCGCCGCTACAGGAGCAACAAGTCGGGCGCGCCCCGCGAATTTCTCTCCGGCCCTTGCGCTTCGGGCTCCGCTCCTCCGCTTCTCGGGCCTCCGTGAAATTCGCGCCCCCTCCTCCGCCTTCATCCTTCAGGCTTTCGCTCCGCTTTCTAGTTTCCCGAACTGCGGGCCAGACGGAATCCGAGGCCGGAGTTGTACCGGTTGCCCGGGCCGCTGCCGTAGCCGCGGTAGGCAACAGGCGCGCCGTCGGCGGCGTAGTCCCAGCCACCGCCACGGATGCGGCGGTAGGAGGTAAATGCGACATCCTCGCACCACTCCCACACATTCCCGCTCATGTCATAGATTCCTAGCTCGTTCGCTGCTTTCGTTCCCACCGCTTTGGTTCCACTAGATGAATTCTCATACGTCCACGCTACCGCATCGGCATTATTGCTGCCGCTGTAGGTGTAATTCCCGCTGCTAACTCCGCCCCTTGCCGCCCATTCCCATTCTTTCTCACTCGGCAACCGATACCCGTTCGCAGCACTGCTCACAATAGGAGCAACTTGTCCCGTTTTATACGTCGTTCCATTCACTGTATAAACCGGCGTCAATCCCTCCTTCTCACTCCTCGCATTACACCACTTCACCACGTCATACCAACTTATCATTTGCACTGGGTGCGTGGAAGCAGTGCCATTGCCCACTCCAGTGAGATCATAGCCATTGGCGATGGCATAAGTGCGCACGGACTGCCATTCTTCCCAGGTCGTCTCGTATTTCCCAATCTGGAAGGTCGCGACCGTTTGGCCTGCGAGTCCTGATCCTGCTGGCAATGTCCCGCCTTGGACGAGAACCATGTCGCTGAAACCTATTTCCTTGTTGTAAACTTCTTCGACCTCAGCAGACGTTACTATCCTGTTGTAGAAGCGAAGATTATCCAATCTACCATAAGATGGTGTGCCCCAATAAAAGCTTCCAGGCGAAGTTGCACTACCGCTCTCAATGTTACCACCAATACCCAAATCAGATGGCCATTGCAGCGTGTTTGGAGCTTCTGTTGTTCCGCTGGCAAATTCCTTTCCATCAATGTATATTATCCACTCTTTTTGCGGATTGCCCTTGATTGAAATTGCGAAATGAAACCACTTGTTGAAGTCTGGCCTGTAGCCGGGACGAATAATTCCGTCTCCTCCAAGCGTAATTTGCAATCCATTATATGGGTTACCAGCGATGTTGATTCTAAACTCGGGATGGGAACCATCGGGCGCCGTTCCTGAAAATGGATATTGCTTAAAACCAAAGCCATATTCCATAGGATGGTTTATTGCAGAAACAAAATAAAACCAACCTGAAAAAGTAACTTCATTGCTTGTCAAAACACTTCCCAAACCTTTTAGCCTAGCGTTTTGAGAAGTCGTAAATGCTACTGATGAATTTCCTACTCCTCTCTGATCTGCAGCGAATGTTGTTCCGTTCGGGACAATAGGTTGGAGGTTTCCAGTGGAGTCCGTGTAATTTCCATCCAACTTGAAATAAGCCTTTAAACCCCGAGATATGTCTGGGGGAGCAATAACCTCCAACTCCACTTCAATTTCATCCCAATAGCCACCGGATTCGACTCGGAGAACGAAGGTAAAGGTGCCCGCCGTGGTCGGGGTACCGCTGAATGTGCCGTTCGCGCTGAAGCTCATCCCAAGAGGCAAGGCGCCTTCACTGATGGACCAGACTTTGTCTCCCGTCCCACCGACCACGCCGAAGGTGTAGCCTGCGTAGGCTTGGTTGATCGTCGCTTCGGGCAAGTTGCCGCTGATCGAGATCTTCGGCCCGATGTTGCGGAAAAGACGGACGCCGAGATATGGCCAACGCAAATCCCGATTTACAAAATTAAGCCCTGCGAAATGGGTTTGTCCGTTGACAACTTTGGTATGTAAAAATTCGCAACGGTAGGCTTCATCTCCGTAGCATCCGCCGCGAGTTCGACGATCCGAAGCGTTATAGTAATCCCAGCACCACTCCCACACATTCCCGCTCATGTCGAAAATGCCTAGTTCGTTAGCCGATTTGGTCGCAACGGATTTGGTGCTATTGGAGGAGTTAACCGCAAACCAAGCCACAGCGTTAATGTCATTGCTCCCGCTATAGGTGTAGCCTTTGCTTGATACTCCTCCGCGTGCTGCCCATTCCCACTCACCCTCTACTGGCAGGCGGTAACCATTGGCTACGGCATTGACCTCTGGAGTTTGAACCCCTGTTTTGTAGGTCGTGCCGTTGACGGTATAAACTGGCGCCAAGCCTTCCATCTGACTCTTGGCGTTGGTCCATTTGAGAACCTCATACCAGTTTACCATTTGCACAGGGTTGCTGTCTGTGGTGCCTGCTCCCACCGTAGCGAGATCCGTGTAGCCATTCGCTGCCGCCCACGTACGTACGGTCTTCCACTCTCCCCAGGTAACTTCGGTACGAGCGACTTGGAATGCTGGGACTTTTTGTCCGGCGAGTTGGGAGCTTTGCGGCAAGGTTCCGCCTTGGACGGTGACCATATCACCGACTGTGTTGCGGGCGTAGCGGAAGCCGAAGGCTTTGTCTGAAGGAATCCACCATCTAACACCGTCATACGCTACTTTATTATAGTCCGCAATATCATAATAACTACCACCTCGAACAAATCTATGAGAATCATTATCATAGCCATTCGAACACCATTCGGCAACATTCCCACCCATGTCATAAACTCCAAGTTCGTTAGGAGCTTTTAATCCAACACCTTTAGTGTCTCCCGAGGAATTACTTGCATACCACCCAACTGCATTCAAATCATTGCTGCCGCTGTAGGTGTAACCTTTGCTGAAAACTCCACCACGAGCAACCCATTCCCATTCGGCTTCGGCGGGGAGACGGTAACCGTTGGCTGTGGCGAAGGGCGTGGGTATAGATTGACCTGTTTTGTAGGTGGTTCCGTTGACAGAATAAACGGGCATCAAGCCATCCATCTGGCTCTTGGCGTTGCACCATTTCACGGCATCATACCAATTCACATTGCGGACAGGATGGTTATCAGCGCTGCCTTGGCCGACATTTCCGATGTCGTAGCCATTCGCGGCAGCCCAGGTGCGGACTTGTTTCCATTCTGCCCAAGTGGTTTCGAAGCGGGCGATGCGGAAGGCGGAGACGGTTTGGTTGGCCAAGGCGGAGCCTGCAGGCAAGGTACCGCCTTGGACGAGGACCATGTTCGGTTCGCCGGATTCCTTGGAGTAGAGTTGCGAAACTTCAGCGGCGCTTAGCGCGCGATTGTAGATGCGGGCGTTGTCGATTTTTCCATTAAAGGAGGTTCCTGACCAAGCAGAAGCACCAATAATAAATTTCCGAGTTGCACTTACAGGGTATCCTTTATTTGGGATCTCCCCTTTTTTAATTCCGTTAATGTAAATTGAGATTCTATCTTTATCGAAAATGCCAACAACATTTTGCCATTGGTTCGTTCTCGCGCTGTCGGCACTATCAGCCCACTGCCATCCAGAATCCGCCCAAACTCCAAATACCAAATTGTTATTTCCAATTGAGTTTGGATGAATTCCGAGGTTTATCCAATCACCGCTACCTGCGGGAGCACTGTCAGTTGTAATGCTCAATGCTGGGCTTTGGGTTATTGAAAACAAATACCTTCCTTTAGTATTTTGATTCCAATTTTTTGCATTAAACCATACAGATATTGTTCCCAATTCTGAGTTCCCTAAAGAATTAGGAATATCGATATAATTATTAGTCCCATTAAATTCGTAGCAATTAGATGAATCATACGAAGAATTTATCAAGTGAGCAGCCCCCACAACATTGCCCCTGTTCATTAAGCCACTCTCATCTTCGGTATTCCCCTCAAACGGATAATGCGCCACCAAACCCACGCTCAGCGGGTTGAACGATTTGGCATCGAACGGATTTGTCCCATCATAAGTCTCGCGGTAGTCGTTGACTCCATCCCCATCGGAGTCGAAGGCTGTGGCGCGGCGGCCGGCTTGGTAGCCCATGTCGGCTCGGGTGTTGTCGGGATCATTGAGGGCAGGATTGGCTGCGTTGATGGCGGGTGAGCCAGCTTGGAGCGAGTAGTCGCCCGCGTTCGGATTGGTGAGCTTCGGATCTGCACCGAGGTTGCCGGTGCCTGCGGTGAAGGACTCGATGCCGCCGGAGGCTACGCCACCTTGGGAAAGGGTGTAGGTGACGTTGGCCACGGTGCCTCGGTTGTAGGGATTCGCGAAGGCACCGATCTGGTCGCCGCCGTTGGCCCAGAGGATGCTATTCATGAGATCCATCTTGCCGCCGTTGGCGAGGGAAACGCCGCCTTGGTAGCCGAAGAAGTTGCGGCTTTCGTTTTTATAGACGGTAACGCGGTCGAGTATGATCTTCGATCCCTCGGTGAGGGTGGCTCCGCCGCTGGCCCAAGCGTAGTTCTCGGCGAGGACGCAATTTTCCACGCGCAGGATGTCCGTCGCGCTGCCTGCGGAGTAGATGGCTCCGCCGAAGGTGCAGGAGTCGCGGCCTGGGGTGCCGACGCCATTGCCTCGGATGATGCAGTTTTTCACCGTGGCGGTGGTGCGGCAGTGGATGCCGCCGCCGTAGTAGTCGAACCCGTAGGAGGACGGCGAGGGTTTGCCTGTGCCGCCGGTGATGGTGAAGCCGTCGATGACGGTGTCTTTGGCGCTCGCATCAAGGAAGACGACAGTCTGGCCTTTGACGCCGGTGATGGTGGTCTGGGCTTCGCCGGATTGCGAGAGGAGGTTCACACGCTTGCCGGTGATAGCGACGGTACCGTTGTAGTTACCTGGCTGGACCATGATGGTCTCGCCGGTGCGGGCGGTGTCGACGGCCTTTTGGATGGTGGCGAAAGGCTTCGCGAGTGTGCCGTCGCCAGTCGTGTTATTGCCAGTGGTGGCAACCCACAGGGCGGTGCGGTTGGCTTTTTGGACTTCGAGGATGACTTCGATCTCGGCCCAGCGTCCACCCGAGGTCGCGCGGACAACAAAGTCGTAGGTGCCAGCGGTGGTCGGAGTGCCGGAGATTTTGCCTGTGGTGGCGTTGAGCGTGAGCCAGTCGGGCTTGGTGCCGGAGATCGACCAGTTGTAGCTACCGCTGCCGCCGGTGGCCGAGAAGCCGAAATCCTGAAGCGCTTCGTTCTCGGTGGCGGGTGGCAGGTCGCCGTCGATGGCGAGCTGGATCTTACGCACGAGGGCAAGGGCGTGTTTCGCGCCGGCGGCGATGCCGAGGACATTACCTGGAGCAGGTGGCGGCGTGGTGTTGTCGGGGTTGAAGCCCCAGTTTACGATCGAGTTATCGGCTTTGAGCGCGAGCGAGCGGTCGCCATCGGCGGAGATTTGCACCACGTTGGTCAGCCCCACGGACACGGTGGCCTGGGCGGTCCAGTTCGCTCCCCAAGCGACGACGGTGCCGTTGGATTTCAGAGCGACAGAATGGTAGTCGCCGGCTGCGATCTGGATGACGCCGGTGAGCCCTGCTGGCACGGTGGCTTGGCCCATGTCATTCCGGCCCCATGCGACGACAGTGCCGTCGCCTTTGAGGGCGAGAGCGTGTCCGCGGCCAGCGGCGATTTTTGTAACATCCGCGAGTCCGGCCGGTAGGGTGGCTTGGCCTTGGTCATTCGCGCCCCAGACGACAATGCGCCCATCGCCACTAATAGCATAAGAAGTATTGAAGCCGGCGGCGATGAACTTCGCACGGCGGAGTGTGGCGGGGATGGTGGTCTGGTTGCTGGTGTTCCAGCCCCAGCCGCTCACTTTGCCTTCGGCGGTGAGAGCGAGGTAGTGGTTGTTGCCAGCGGCGACTTGCACGACATCTTGGAGGTCGGCAGGGACATTGCGCTGTGCGGCCCAATTTGTGCCCCAGACGCTCACCGTGCCATCTGCGCGGAGCGCTGCAGAACTGGCATCGCCTGCTGCGATCTGGACAACGCGGTTGAGCAGTGTCGGCACGGTGGTCTCGCCATTCGGGTTCGCACCCCAAGCAATCACGTCGCCCTCATCCGTAGGACGCTCTGGTGGCAATTCATCGATCTCATGGATCTGGATGACTTGGTTGGAAGCGACGTTTTCCAGAACGCTCTTCAACCCACTCGGCCAATAAACGGTGACCTTCGCGGCCTGGGCCTTGTCGGCAAGGCCGAAGGTCAGGCTGGATTTTGTGGCGGAGCCGATGTCGGCGCCGAGGTATTGAGCAAGGGTGGAGGTGGGCAAGATGGGCGATTCTAAGGCTTTCGCTTTGAACAAGACAGGGCCTATTTGTAAGCCAGATCCCGCATTAGGGGGACTATCAATCCACCTAAGCTCAAGAATATCACCAATTTTTGAATTATTAAAAGGAAAATTAAAGGTGTTTTCTGTCCAAGAAGAAACTTCTCCACTCAAGCTTTGATTATTGGTGAGGTAAAAACCTTGCGTAAGATTATAGCATTCAAATCTTCCGGATGTTTTTGATGATCTGTATCCCACATCGAATGCGATTGTGGCATTTTTAGAAAGATCCACATTGCTTTGAATAGCAACTTTTGCAGCTACACACCATGTGGAGTTCATAGAATAAGAATTTGATACTGAGAGATAATTATCGGGTTTTGAAGCGACTTCAAAACCTCCATGCTTTTGGGGCATGCCTCTCTTGTATGCGTTTCCAGCCATGTAGGGTTCGGTTGAAATAGGCGACACTGCTCCATCAACCCTCGTCCATTCCCAAGTAACTGAATTACTCACCCACTTAGTTTCGGATATGTCAAAAAATTCGGTCGTGGCTGAACTGAAATCCTCACTGAGTAGATTTATATCAAAATTCCCCGATGAAACTTCGTCTGAATTCAATTTGGTTTTAAGATTCTGCAACTCTACTTCCACACGCGCACCTGTGCCCTGCGCTGGTGAAATCGTTCCTACGAGTTCGACTTTGAGCCAGTTGGCTTGTTTGAGATCGGAGTCGTTCCTATAAACCTTGTAATATTTATCTGCGCCCCACCCATTGCTGCCTTGAACAACAAAATCGAGATCGCCATCCCCATCCAGATCGGCGGCATAGCCTGAGCTGAAGAGGTTTCCGGAACCGGCTATTTTCGCGTCAATCCCCCACTCCGTCGTGGCATCAAAGAAAGCCTTAGCGGGATCCACCGTGCCGTTTGATGTCGCCTTCAAGTAGGTGGCGCCATTTTGCCACATGCGGGGGTAGATATTGCTAAAGTTGTGCAGCGTTGTCCAAACAGCATCTTGGTCGCCATCGAGGTCAGCATCGAAGACGCTAATCCCGTGGTGGTAGTAGCGTCCGTGAATGATCGACGAATCCTTCTGGGTGTAGGTGCCGTTGCCGTCGTTGATGTAGATGTGTGGAATGGATACCGTCGGCCAGTCGCTGGAGCCATTAATGAGGTCGAGGTCGCCATCATTGTCGATATCGAGCGAGGTGAAAGCGCTCATCTCGTTGCCCGAGGCGATGCCGCAGTTCAGTTTCTCGGTGAACCCGGCGAGGGTCTTCGTGCCGGTCGCGTTCTCGTAATCGGCAGCGGTCGTTCCTGTATTGAAATAGAGCGAAGCTGGGTGGTTCGGGTGCGTGTCATTTGGCCATGCGCCATTGGTTTGAAGGATGACGAGGTCAGTTTTGCCGTCACCATTGGCATCGGTCACGCTGAACATGGCATTTTTCCAAGTCGTCTTGACGAGGTAGGATTTGCCGCTGAAGAGCGGGGCAGAGGTCTGCGAAACATTGGCCCTGTTGAAGACCGCGACAACGCCGCCGCCGGTGGTGGCATTGATGTTGACCAAGAGGTCGAGGTCGCCGTCGTTGTCGATATCCGCATAGCTGACTTGGCGGTAGCCTGCGAGGTCGCCCGTGAGCAGACCAGGGAGAGCTTGCTTGGTGAAGACGCCTTGGCCGTTGTTGATGTAGAGAGCGGCCTCTGTGTGTTGAGCATTGACGCTCAGGATGTCTGCGACACCGTCGTTGTTGAAGTCGGCGACCAGCGCAGGCTGAACTCCGGTGAGGCCAGCTGTGGCCGTCGCATCGCTGAAGTCGAATTTGCCCACCGAGCGCAGAAGGACAACGGCGCCACTTTCATTAGTAGCCAGAAGGTCTTCACGGCCATCGTTATCAAAATCTTCCACTGCGATGATGTTGCGCTGCGGAACATTCACCGAGTCAGTGACATCGGTGAAGAGCTTGCCGCTGGCGGTGACGTTGCCGGAGGCGGAGTTGACGAGCATCGTGAACTGGCGTGTGGCCTTGGCTCCCGTGGAATCGGTGACTTGGAAGGTGAGGCTTGTATTCCCAGCGGCAGTGGGTTTGCCGGTGATCCAGCCTGTGAGGGCGAGGTCAAGGCCTGCAGGGAGCGTACTGTTGTTGGTAAGCGCCCACTCGTAGGGTTTCGTGCCACCGGTGGCGGCGAGTTGGAACGGGTAGTCTGCATTCACACGCCCAGCGGGGAGTGCCGAGCTCTCAACGGCCAGCGTGGATGGGTTGCGGAACGTGAGAGTCATGTTTTGCGTGGCATTGGCTCCGGCCGAGTCTTTAACCATGACGCTGAAATTTGCCGTGAGTGCGGTGGAGGAATTTGCGGTGAGAAGACCAGCTGTCGAAAGGGCCGCAGAGGTTGGCAGGTTGCCTTTGGAAACAAACGACCAAGTGTAGCTAGGCTTGCCGCCGAGGGCTTGAAGCGTGGGGGGGGTAAAGGCGGTGTTGATGTCGGTCGTGCCGAGATTTGGTGGCGTGCTTATGTAGAGGGCATCGGCAGGGAAGATGGCGATCGTGCAGTTTTTGGTAGTACTCTGGCCCTTGGCGTCGGTGACCTTCACGACCGTTGAGAAATTACCGGCGGCTGTCGGTGTCGCACTTATGGTGCCGGTTGTGGCATTCATGATCAGCCCTGTCGGCAAACTGGTCGCAGACCAGGTGAATGGGGCTTGCCCATTTATGACAGCAAATGGCTTCTCGTAAGTTTGGTAGATTTTTCCATCCAATGGAACTGGGCAGACAATCTCCATCCCGTATGGCGCTATGACGATCGTGAACTCCAGTTCAGCGGAGGTATTTTTCGAATCCTTGACGATCACCGTGAACTTGGTGCTTCCGGCCGTCGTGGGCGTGCCGGAAATCTGCCCAGCGGTCGTGAGCACGAGCCCTGGAGGAAGCGTGCCGGCTGTCTTGAGCGTGTAGGTATACGGAGCGAGACCACCTTTGGCGGCGAGGATCACTGGGTCATAGACAGTCGCGACTTTGCCTGGAGGGAGGGTGGCATTGGTCGTGAAAGCAACTAGCTCCGGCGCCGCGATGCGAATGGTGCAATTTTTGGTGGCGAATTGAGTTTTGGCGTCGGTGACCTTGATTTGAACAGCAAAGTTCCCGCTTAAGGTCGGTGTGCCTGTGAGTTCACCAGAAGCAGAATTCATGGTCACGCCGGCGGGTGTGGTGCCAATCACAGTCCATTTGTAGGGGGCCTTACCGCCATCGACATCAAAGAAAGCTCCCGGGAGCGGCTGGTAGACTTGGCCGTCAACAACAGTCGGCGAATCGGCCGTGATGGCCATGTCATAAGGATCGACTACAATCGTGAATTCCCGCTCGGCGAAAGCGTTTTTCGCATCCGTGACGATGATCTTGAATTTGTAGGTGCCGGCGGTGGCGGGGGTGCCAGTGATTTCGCCAGTGGCAGCATTCAACACAAGCCCCGTCGGAAGAATGTTGCCGGCCTTGAGTGCGTAGGTATAGGGCTCTGTGGTGCCATCCGCTTCGATCGTGGCGCTATACTCCGTGGCGACCTTGCCTTTTGGCAGGGTGGGCTCGGTGGTAAAGACCGGCGGGACCGCCGCGGTGATGATGATGTTGCAGGTTTTTGTGACGAATTGATTTCGGGCATCGGTGACCTTGATAGTGGCTGTGGCATTGCCCGTAGCCGTGGCATTCCCTTTCAGCATTCCTGTGTTGATATCGAGGGTCAGTGCGGTAGGCAGACCGGTGGCGCTAAATCTGTAAGGTTCCAAGCCCCCAGTTGCATCAAATGGAGTGTGGAAAGGGGTCGAGCCCGCTGTGCCCGTGATGGTCGATGGCGAGTCGGGAGTGAAGGCCAAGTCATAGCCAACACGAAAGGTAAAGGTGCGGTTGCTCGTTGTGCCCTTGGCGTCCTTGGCTTGAAGTGTGAATGTGGAGTTGCCCAAGGCGCTTGGGGTTCCCGTGATTTTGCTTCCCACAAGCGTGAGCCCAGGAGGCAGGGTGCCGCTGGTCTTCGTGATCGTAATAGGAGCAAACCCACCGCTGGTGGTGAGGTTTTGCGGATAGGCGACCATCACCGTTCCATCAGGCAGACTCTCTGGTGTGACCCATGCCAAAGGAGCGGCAGGGTTCACCGTGATGGTGAAATTTTTTGTGACTGTGGAGTTGCCGAAGTCGGTAACCTTAACGGCAAAGGTGAAGTTACCTGAAGCATTCGACGTGCTTGCCAGAGTGAGGTTGCCAGCTACGAGAGAAAATCCCGTCGGTGCCGCGCCCACGAATGTCCAAGTGTAAGCGGGGCGTCCGCCCTTGGCTGTGAAAACAGCAGGCGAAGGAGTGTATGGTGTGCCGAGCGTGGCTGGCGGCAGCGGACTTGTTGTCTCGATCACAAGCGGAGGGGCAGCTTTAACCTTGAGAGTGAAGACTTGCTCGACGGTCTGCTGAGGTGACTGCGAATCTTTAGCTACAAGGGTGAACGTGAAGTTGCCTTCCGTCGATGGCGTGCCAGTGATCTTGCCGGCGGCGAGCGTGAGTCCGGCCGGAGGTGTGCTGCCTGCTTTAAAGCTAAAGGTGTAGGGTGCTTTGCCGCCTGTGGCAGTGAGGTTGCCATCCATATAGGCGACACCCACTTGAGCCTCTGGCAGTGCGGCGGGGGTGACCCATGTCAAAAGTGGGACTGCCGCGATGGCTATCGTGCAATTTTGCGTGGCCGACATGGAGTTCGCATCGGTCACCTTGATGCCCGCAGTGTAGTTGCCTGCGGCGGCGGTGACATTGCCCGAGAGAACACCCGATGCGGAATTGAGAACGAGTGAGAGGGGAAGAGAAGTCGCCGTGAACGTGTAAGGGGGCTTGCCGCCGGACGCGCTAAATTGTGCGGACTCGATGGGTTGGAACTGGGTGCCCGAAATACTCGTCGGCCCGCTGAAGGCCAAGTCATACGGAGCAATGCGGATCGTAAAATCCTGTGAAATCCTCGTCGCTGTGGGCTTTCTTGAATCCGTAGCATTGATGGTAAAAGTGTAGTTGCCGGCAGCGGTCGGAGTACCTGTGATGGCGCCGGTTGTCGATATTGCCAACCCAGGAGGAAGCGGGGTTGAGGCGAGTCTCGTGATGATGTAAGGACTGAAGCCCCCCTTCACCGCAATGCTGCCCGTGTAGGCGTCGCGGACCCTGCCTTCTGGTAGTGAGGAAGTATCGAATGAAAATGCTATGGGATCATTGACGCGAAGTGTCACCGTTGCATTGGCGGACTTGGCGTTGCCATCCGTGACCTTGAGCAAAAGCGTGTAGTTTCCGGCAGCGGCAGGCTTGCCAGTGAGATTGCCTCCACTCACTGTGACCCCACTCAATACTGGAGTCGAAGTGAACGACCACGTGTACGGGAGCTTCCCGCCGGTGGCGGTCAGTGCAGCAGTATAATTGGCGCCGGCTGTCGCTTCACGCAAAGGACTCGGTGTCGCGTTTACCAGATCGTAGGCAGCAACGGTGAGTGTAAAATTGGCCGTCGCGGTCGATGCCGTGGGCTTCGAGGAATCGCTCACCTGCGCCGTAAAGGAATAGCTGCCTGTGGCATTGGCTGTGCCGGAAAGTGTGCCTGCCGCATTGAGATTGATCGTCACCGGCAGAGTGCCGCGATCTTTAAGTGACCATGTGTAGGTGGGCAATCCCCCTTCAGCTTCCAATGTAGTGTTGTAAGCAATACCCACAGCGGCCGTCGGGATGGTCTGCGTTTTCACGGATAGAGCCCCATTGGAAATATAAATAAGCAGCGACTTAGTATTTCCCTTGCCGTTGTCATCGGTGACTCGGAATGTGACATTAAAAGTCCCCGCGACTGTTGGAGTGCCAGTGAACGAACCATTCGCGCTCAATGTGAGCCCAGTCGGCAGATTCCGAGTGAGATCCGTACTGGTGCCAAGCTTGCTCCAAGTGTAGGGAGGCTTGCCGCCGGTGGCCTGAAGAATGGGAGTGAAGGTGGCGTTGATAACCCCATTGAGCGTTGAAACACTCGTAATCTTCGGCGACGGCGCGTCTGAGACGTTCAGCGTAATAGTCGCTACCGACGAGCGGGCATCGGCACCAGTGACTTTAACGCGGAATCGGAACGTGCCGGCAACCTTAGGTATACCAGTCACTGTCCCGTCGGGATTGAGAATCAATCCGCTAGGCAGCGCCGACATGGAAGAAAATGCATAGGGCGTCTTGCCTCCCGTGGCCGCGATCTCACCATAATATTCCTCTCCCAATTCGGCATCCGGCGTAAGTGTTTTTGTCGTGATCGTGGGAGGGTCGCTCGGCGCTACAAGGAGCTTTAATGTGCGAGACGTTGTCTGGTTATTGCTGCCCGTGACTTTGAGGGCAATGGAATAGGGAGTAACGTCGCTAGGTGCTGCGGACTGTGTAGGCGTGCCCGAGAGAACTCCTGTCTCCGCGTTCAGCGTAATGCCGGGCGGGAGCACGGAAACTGTCGTCCAAGTATAGGGTGTCTTGCCGCCAGTGGCATTGAATGTATAAGAGTAAAGAATCCCCACTTTGGCTTGCGTCAGCGTTGCGCTTAGAACCCTTGCGCTTGGAAGCGTTGGAGAATCGGGGCTAATGACAAGCTTAAACCATTTTCTGATGGATTTTTTGGTCGGACTCGTAGAATCCGTCACCGTGACTCGGAACAGAACATCGCCATTGGGGGCACTTGGCGTTCCTGAAATGACACCAGTGGAATTATTAAGAACAAGCGCAGCAGGAAGCGAACCATTGCTAATCGACCACGTGTAAGGCGCTGTGCCGCCAATGGCATTAATTGGGATCACGGCTGGGGATCCAGCTAGAATGGGCGTGAGCGTGCCATTGGTGGTAATGCTCAGCGCATCTTGGGCCTGTGCCAGCGAGACAATAGAGAGATTGCATGCGAGACAGGCGACCAACAGGCTGAACTTTTTCATAAAAGTAAAAAATGTCGAGTTTCTTTGAGGAATCATTGTTTTTTTGGTGTGGGGGGGGTGATAATTGCATTCCTTGTTACGAAATGTAAAGACAAACTTCCGTCTTCCGATAGACTAAATGTCTTTTTTTTACGCAAGTCAGCTAAACTGATTTATAAAAAAGAGGCCCATCTTTCGATGGGCCTCTCTGCTTTGAACTTGATGGCTAAACTTGTTAGCCTTGGAGCAACTTGACAAGCGACTGCTGGCTCGTGTTTGCTTGAGCGAGCATAGCCGTTCCAGCCTGTTGCAGGATTTGGAAGCGAGCGAGTTGGCTACTCTCGGCAGCAACATCCACATCCATAATGCGGCTATTGGCGGCCTCAAGGTTCACAGCATTGATGTCGAGCAAGTCTTGAGCGAAATTGATACGACTCATTTCGGCACCATTCTGGGCTCGCATATCAGCAACTTGCTGCAAAGCCAATTGGGAAAGACTAGCATAAGCACCGGAATTATCATAGATCAAGTTTGTCTGATCAAATAATGTTGTCGCATCTAATTCGGTCCAAGAAACGGGTGGCGTAAAGTTAGGCGCAGTTCCGCCGCCTTGAAGTTTTTGTGTAGCAGTAAACGCTACACCGTCCATACCCTCCTCAGGATCGGTTGAAAGTGTTTCATTTCCATTTACATCAACCGTGTATCCCAAAAGTGTAGCCTGACATTCGTACTGATAGGAATAAACTCCGTAATTATCAGGAGACTCCGTATCTTCGAAATCGACAGGCGGCGCAGTAATAGAGGCAACCAAATCATATTTAGTTCCTGATGGCAGTTCATAAACGGTCATAGAAGCAGGATTGGCATCTTTTGCTCCAATAAAAGAACGACCTTCAATATTAAAGCTCTTGAACCCATTGATCATCATATCCATAAACTTATCGGAAGCCAATGGTGATTGGGTAACTGATGTGCTCTGAGTGCCATCTTCTGAAGTCGGAACTTGAAAGGTATTTCCTGTCTCAGAACTAGAATCAAAAAGCGCTACGCCATTAAATTTTTCCGTGGATAAGCTTAAGAGCTGAGCCTTCAGGTTTGTAATTTCCTTATTGTAGTTTTCAATATCTCCCGAGTTTTTAGAAACATCTCGAGAGAGAGCCATGAGTTCTGACATGCGGCTGAGAACTTTATCAGCCACCTTAAATGCTCCATCTTGAGTATCCAAGTAGGAAACCATATTTCTGAGGTTGATTGCAGTAGCTTCCGTGCGTTTTTGGGCTGCTGCCATTTTCATCGAAACTGCAAGCCCACCAGCGTCATCGCTGGAGTTTACAATTCGTCGACCACTTGAAAGCCTTGCCAAGCTTTTCTGAAGGGCTTCGTTTGATTTTCCGAGGTTAAGACCCGCACCACTTGCTGCGGTGTTGACGTTAATTGATATCATAATGATTTATTTTTGTTTGATCCAATCCATGGATCGTTTCACTGCGAATGATACCAAAGCATCATCCGTGCCAAGAGTTTTTTTAGCTTTTCCCTTTAAGTTCGGGAAAAAAATGCCGAAGGCAGGAGCCAAAAAGGGCATTTTTTGCCAGCTCGAGGTCCTTGGTTGGCGATTTTTTGGGGTTAAAAGCCCAGTTAATCGATGACGACATCCTGGGAACCTGCGACAATTTCCCCGATTTGGATGCCTTTTGTGAGGCGTAGGGCTTCGACGGCTCGCTTGGCGGGAACAATGAGGACCATACCGATGCCCATATTGAAGACCTGATACATCTCGTCCATGGGGACATTACCTAGAGTCTGGATGAGATTAAAGATCTGCGGCAGTTTCCAAGTGGCGCTGTGAATCGAGGCGCGGCACCCCTCGGGAAGGACGCGGGGAAGGTTGTCGAGAAGACCACCACCCGTGATGTGGGCGGCGCCGTGGAGCATTCCTGCAGGAAGGGAGGCCATGAGCGGTTGGTAGTTTGGATGAACGCGGAGGAGCTCCATGCCGAGGGGTTGGTTCATTCCAGGGGCGGGCTTGTCGAGCGGGAGCTTGGCTTTTTCGAGAAGAACATGGCGAGCCAGAGAGTAGCCGTTCGTGTGGAGGCCATTTCCGCGGAGTCCAATAAGCACGTCGCCGACGCGAACCTTCGAACCGTCGAGCATTTTCGAGCGGTCGACTACGCCAACGATGGTTCCGGCGACATCGT
>CAYRTN010000012.1:17208-18652 GCA_964427235.1 uncultured Chthoniobacter sp.
CCGTCGAGCATTTTCGAGCGGTCGACTACGCCAACGATGGTTCCGGCGACATCGTATTCCCCTTTTTGATACATGCCGGGCATCTGGGCGGTTTCCCCTCCAATGAGGGCACACCCGCCGTCTTTGCAGGCCTTGGCGAAACCTTTGAGGATTTGCTTAAAGACAACCGGGTCGAGTTTTTCGCCGCCGATGTAGTCGAGGAAAAACAGGGGGCGGGCACCAATGACGGCGATGTCGTTGATGCAATGGTTCACGAGATCTTGGCCGATGGTATCGTGGCGATCGGTCGCGAAGGCGATTTTCAACTTGGTGCCGACGCCGTCCACGCTGGAGACAAGCACCGGTTCCTTCATGCCCTTGAAGTTGGGCTGGAAAAGACCGCCGAAGCCGCCGATTTTACCGAGAACCTCGGGACCGTGGGTGGCGCTAACGAGGGCGTGAATACCCTTTTTGACTTTGTTGCCGAGGTCCACATCGACGCCGGCGGCGGCATAGGCTTTTTGTTTGCTTGGAGTTTTCAAAGGAGACGGGCGGTTGGAGCTTCGAGGAGGCGGGCTTGGGAACGGCGTTTTTCCATGATGAGTTTGTCGAATTTCGAATCGAACGGAACGGGATACTCGCCATTGAAGCAGGCCATACAAAATTCATTGGATTCGCGACCAGTGGCTCGCACCATTCCCTCGACATCCAGATAACCGAGAGAATCAGCGCCGAGGTATTTGCAGATTTCTTCCATCGTGCATTGGTTAGCGAGGAGCTTCTCGGGATCTGGGAAATCGATGCCGTAGTAGCACGCATTCTTGTGCGGCGGGCAACTGATGCGCATGTGGACTTCCTTGGCGCCGTTTTCGCGGAGATTGACGACACGCGAGCGGGCAGTCGTACCGCGAACAATCGAGTCATCGACAACAACGACGCGCTTGCCCTCGACAGCCGAGCGAATCAGGTTGAGCTTCACGCGCACATTGAAGTCGCGGATCATTTGTGTCGGCTGGATAAACGTGCGGCCGATGTAGTGGTTTCGGACAAAGGCGGGGTAATAGGGAATACCGAGTTCCTCGGAAAAACCCAGCGCGGCAAAAATCCCAGAGTCCGGCACAGGAATAACAAGATCCGCTTCGACCGGATGGCGGCGGGCGAGTTCCCTCCCCATCTCGACACGGGCAATACTCACATTCGTTCCCGCGAGATTGCTATCCGGGCGAGCAAAGTAAACGTATTCGAAAATGCAAAACGCGCTCCGTTCTTTTTTAAAGGGCCATTCGCTGCGAAGACCGTTTTCGTCGATGATGACGACTTCGCCGGGTTCCACGTCGCGGATGAATTCGGCATGAATGAGGTCGAAGGCGCAACTTTCGGAGGCCAGCACGTAACCACCATCGAGCTTGCCGATGCAAAGCGGCCGAAAGCCGTGCGGGTCACGAAAACCGATGATCTCGCTCTC
>CAYRTN010000013.1:0-18592 GCA_964427235.1 uncultured Chthoniobacter sp.
CCGGCGAGAGACCCTCGATATAGTCGACATCCGGTTTTTGCATTTGGTCCAAAAACTGACGCGCATAAGCGGAGAGGCTCTCCATGTATTTGCGCTGGCCTTCAGCGAAGAGCGTATCAAAGGCGAGCGAAGACTTACCTGAACCGCTCAGGCCAGTGATGACCACAAACTGGTGCCTAGGGATATCGACATCCAGATTTCGCAGGTTGTGCTGCCGAGCACCCTTGATGCGAATGAGAGAATGTTTGTTCGAGGTCATGGAAGCCAATTCGGCGAGCTTATAGATTAAACCGAAATACCCTCCGGCATCAAATGTTGCGTCAATACGGGCACGCTATCTGAATCTTTTTACCAACTCACCGTCTTTTCTCCCCTCTAGAAAAGGACTTCACGATGGAGTGCCATGGTTTTTTCTTGGATGGAATTTTAAAATTCGGCGGTGTAGGCTTCAACGCAATGAATCGGAAGCGACGTTTGCTTGAGGAAAAGGCCGTTTCGCATCGCGATGCGTGGCGCCCTTTGCTCATTGCTGCCCTGATTTTATCCCTCATGGCGCACTGGTATTTCCGCTCATGGGCAAAAGGCGTCACCGTCGAAAGGCAAGTGGCTCCGATTGAGAAAAAAAACATCAAACCGACCTTCAAAGTCGAGCGCGTTGATATCACTCCCCGCATTAAGCAGTCAGTACCCGAAAAAATCCCTCAGGCTCAACTGCAACCGTCCAAGCCTGACCCCAAAAGAACCCCCGACGAAAAGATTTCTTTTGAAAAAATGATGGGCGACGTGCCCGTTCCCGGAGCACCTCCCCTCTTAGACCAGGTCATGCTGGACGAAAAACCGGGGATCGCAGTCACTCCCTCCTCGGCCAACACTGCCATGAATGCGGCCAAGAACGAGACCGCTAAAATCAACGACTCCCTTGCCGAGGAATTGCTTAAAGAAATTCCAGCTATCAAAGTTGACGCATCCGCCAGAGGCGTGCCCTCGACCACGGCAGACTCTGTGGTTGGAATGCCCGCTGGAGAGCGAGGATTTAGTAACCTTGACGACCTTCTTGCGCAGACTGGCCCCCTCACCTCGGACACGGCGCCGATCCTCATGCCGAGTGATTTGCTTTTCACCTACAACGCCTTCGCCCTCGAGCCTGGTGCCATGACCAGCTTGGAAAAACTCGGCACCCTCCTGAAGCGAAACCCGCGCGCGCGTTTTCTCATTGAAGGACACACCGACTCCTTCGGCACAGATGACTACAATCTTAAGCTCAGCCAACTCCGCGCGGAATCAGTCAAAGCTTGGCTTATTGCTAATATGGGTCTGCCTGGGGATGTGATCGAAACCATCGGTTTGGGGGAAACTCGCCTCATCGCTCCCGCCACCGGCACCATCGAGGAACAGCGGATCAACCGCCGTGTGGAGATCGTGATTCGCGACACCTCGAAATGAATCCGGAAAGCCCGCAAACACTCGAAAAATCGGCCCTCGAGCTATCCAAGCAAGCGCGCAACAACCAAGATAACCCAGTTGCACTTTTCAAAGGCTTCCGTCAAGTCGAGGAAGACAGACTCAAGGCTTGGCATCGCGCAGGCGGCGGTGGCCGCGAGATCGCCCGCCAGCGTTCCGACATGGTTGATATCCTCATCCGCGAGCTTTTCGAGGGCATCGTCCGCAAAGTTGTCGGCAAGTCCCTCACAGGACGTCTTTGCATGATGGCTTTCGGGGGCTACGGCCGCCGCGAACTCACCCCCATGAGCGACGTGGACATCCTTTTTCTTCAGGCAAAAAACGCGAATGACAAGGAGGTCGAAGAAGTCATTCGCCAAACCATCGTGGCCCTCTGGGATATCGGGTTCAAGGTCGGACAAGCCACGCGCACCATTGCCGAGGCTATCGACAAAGCCAATGAGGACATGGTCACAAAAACCTCGATGCTTGAGTCACGCTTCCTGACCGGTGATCGTGATATTTTTACCCGCTTCAAGGAACTCTTCCAAGATGCCTGCGTGAAAGGCCTCGGTGAATCTTACATCGCATGGAGGATCGCCAACCAAGCCGAACTTCGCGTGAAATATGGTCGCACGGTTTTCATGCAGGAACCGAACGTGAAGAATGGTACCGGCAGCCTGCGTGACTACCAGAGCCTTCTCTGGATCTCGCAGTTCAAATACGGCATCACCACCACAGCCAAACTTGTTGAGGCAAAAATCCTGCGCGACGGGGAGCGACGGAATCTTGAAAAAAGTTACGATTTTCTCCTGAGAACCCGTGCAGAAATGCAATACATCAATGGGCGTTCGGCCGAGGTTCTTACGCTCCAGTTACAGGGCAAAGTCGCACAGGCGTTTGATTACCCACAGAAGAACATCCTCCGCCGAGTCGAGGCCTTCATGCGGGAATACTACGGCCATGCGCGGACCATTTTTTTGATAACCGAAAGCGCATTGCGAAAAATGGAAGCGCTTGCCCCACCTGCACGGTCTGGCCTGCTCCGGCTTTTCGGGGTTCGTCAAAAACCAGAAAAACTCGATCGCTTCATTATCAAAAATGGTCGTATAGAGCCAGAATCGCGGGAAATCTTTAACGACGACCCATACCGCCTGATGCGCGCGTTCCATCACGCGCAGGTCCGCCAACTCGATTTTCACCCAGAACTCGCCGATCTGGTCGCGCGCAGACTCCATCTGATCGACCGCACCTTCCAATACGCAAGTATGGCCCGTGAGACCTTCCTTGCCATTCTTTCCCGCAAAGGCGAAGTCGGTCGCACCCTTCGCCTCATGCATGACCTCGGGGTGCTCGGTCGATACGTTCCTGAGTTTGGTGAACTCGACTGCCTTGTGCAGCACGAGTTCTACCATCGCTACACAGCGGACGAACATACGCTCGTGTGCATTGAAAAGCTGGATGCGGTTTTATTTGCGGACTCACCGAAACTGCGCGGTTATCGCCAGATTTTTCAAAAACTCGAGGATCCCGCTATCCTCTACCTCGCCATCCTCCTCCACGACGTCGGAAAATCCGCAAACACGCGTCACCACGAGGAAGCCAGTGCTCTCCTGGCCCACAAGGTCGCCCGCCGCCTACAACTCACCCCCGAACGGCGCAGAATGCTGATCACACTCGTGGACTCGCATTACCTGATGTCGAAAATGTCGCAATCGCGCAACCTCGACGATCCCGCCACGACAGAGGAATTTGCTCGCATTATCGGCAACCGAAAAAACCTCGACGCCCTCATGCTCCTGACCCTCGCCGACGGAATGGGCACCAGCGACCAGAACTGGTCGGACTGGAAGGAAGGCTTGGTATGGATGCTTTACAGGCGAACCAAGCAATATCTTGAAGGCGGAGTCGATGCCATGGAGCAAAGCCGCCGCGACAGAATGCAGCAAAGGGACGTTGCCATGAAAAAACTCGGCCCGGAATTCCGTGATGCGTGCGATGCTCACTTCCAATTCATGCCCGCCCGTTACTTCGTAAGTTACGAACCGGAAGAAATCGCCGAGCACTTAAATTTATTCCAATCGTTCTTCGAGCGGCGCTATGCGGACGATTCCCTCGCCCTCGCGCCGGCTTTCCGTTGGATCCCGAAACCCGAGAAAGGCTACACCGAAGTGTGGGTCTGCGGATGGGATCGCCCGCGACTCTTGGAGCGCATTGCCGGAGCCTTCCTATCCGTGAAACTCAACATCCTGAGTGCGGATATTTACACCCGCACCGACAGTTTGGCGCTGGATATCTTCCGCGTAGCCAGCACCAACCTTCTCCCGGTGAGCAGTCCACGGGATATGGAAACTGTGGAAAAGCACCTCTCTGAGTCTCTGACTGTCGAGGAATACGATTTTACGCCCCTCATCAGCAAAGATACCCGCCTGCTGACCTACCGACTTTCACAGGAATTCGATCTCCCGACCCGCATCACTGTGGACAACGATTCGCACCCAGCCTACACGCTGGTTGACATCCAGACCCCCGACCGCCTCGGCTTGCTCTACGATCTCTTGCGGGCGATGGGAGAGCTTGATGCCTGCATTGAAATCTCCCGCATTACGACCGAGATGGATGTGGCCATGGATTCCTTCTACATTTACAATAAGGAAGGCGGAAAATTCTCCTCACCGCAAGCGGTCAAGCAGTTGCAAAGAGTCCTTAAGAAGGCTGCCGCAAAGCTTCCGGAATGACTCCTCGCTTCGGCAGCCTGTTTTGGAGACAGATCATTCGGTCTTGGGCAAAGCACCCGCTTCTCCCTGCGCTTAATATTCTCAGTATCGCGATCGGAGTCGCGGTTTTTTTATCCATCCAGATCGCCAATCGAGGCGCTTTAAAAAGCTTTCGAAATGCCGTCGGATTGGTCGCCGGCCGGGCCCATTTGGAAATTCGAGGGGATTTGCCAGAGGATCTTTTTCCGTTCGTCGCCGCGACGACCGGAGTCACTGCAGCCACCCCATTATTGGAAGGGGTCGTGACTTTGCCGGACTCCCCCGGCGATTACCTTCGAGTACTTGGCGTCGATCCCTTCACCGGCGGAAATTTACGCGCCTTCGAACTTCACGCTCCAGGCGGAGCGGCCATTGATCTTGAGAAATGGCTGCGCGATCCAAACGGCATTGCGGTATCTCCCTCGCGATTCGGCTCAGGGCCACTTCGGGCGCTTGCTGCAGGGAAATCCGTAACACTCACCCCCTCCTTCGAACTGAAAACCGACGATGCCCTAGTTACAGCCGACCCAAGAATGGCAGCGATGGATATCGGCTGGGCCCAAGAACTCCTCGATCGCCGCGGTCGACTGACCTCGATTCAGATCCAAGTGACCGATCCGCTTCGAATGGATCCCGTGATCGCCGCACTCCGCAAAATAGCGCCCCCAGATGCCTCTGTCGGCCCACCGACACGTCGAGGCTCGGATACCGAAGTGATGCTGGCCGCTTTCCAGCTCAACCTCACGGCGCTCAGTCTTGTATCCATGGTGGTCGGGGTTTTCTTGATCTACAATAGTCTCTCTGCCTCCGTTGTCCGCCGCCGACACGATATCGGCATCCTCCGAGCCAATGGCGCGACACGGACTGAGGTGATGGGCCTCTTTCTGGGCGAGGGCGCTACGGAGGGTTTGTTGGGGACTGTCATTGGAATAGCCATCGCTGGCCCGCTAGCCTCCCTCCTCGCTGCTCCTGTGGGCACGACTATTTCCTCGCTCTACGCTCTGATCTCCATCGAGCGCCTTGCCATCGAACCAGATCAAATCGCTCTCGCCCTTGTAGCCGGCATCGGGTCTTCGTTGCTCGCTGCGTGGCGACCGGCAAGGGAAGCCGCCGCCTGCGATCCCGCGCTGGTTTTACGAAATGGATCCCTGATGGATTCCTTCGCCATCGAATCCAAACGCTGGGGTATTTTCGGAATCTTCGCCCTCGGATTGGCCATCGTTATTTCCTATTGGACCCTAACTGGCGGGGGACGCTTGCTGGGATTTGCCGCCGTAGGATTGCTCATCGCCGGCTTCTCGCTTCTTGTTCCCCTTACAGTGAACGCATTTTGCTCCGCTGTTCAGGGTCCGGGCTGGCTTGTACGTTTGGCCAGTCAGCATTTAGCGCGATCTCTCCATCGGAATGCCGTCACCATTGCCGCGCTCGCCGTGGCAGCAGCTATGACAGTGAGTGTCTCAGTGATGATCCACTCGTTTCGGGCGAGTGTTATCACCTGGCTTGGTCAAACACTGGTAGCGGATCTTTTCATCGCTCCGGCAGCAAATGAAATCGCAGGCCTGACCAGCTTCATTCCCGCCAACGCTGTCGAATGGGTGCGCAACGATCCACGAGTGAAGGAACTCGCCACCTTTCGAGAAATAGCGGTTCCTTGGGGTGAAAAAACCGCCAACCTAGCCGTGATTGATGGTAACGCTCGCGGTGAATTCGATTTTGTCCGTGCCATCGATGGTGCGCGGGATCAATTCCACAAACTGGGCATGGTTGCTGTTTCCGAGAGTTTTTCCACCAGACATGGGACGGAACCCGGTGATACGCTTGAATTCTCTTCACCCAAGGGCGCAGCTAAATTCACTGTCGTTGGGGTCATCAAAGACTTCACCCGCGATAGTGGACTTGTGATGATCGAAAGATCGAATTTTGGAGAATACTGGAATGACGAACGCCTCCACTCGCTCTCCATCTCACTCAAAGTCCCGGCGGCGACCGCCGCACTCGGCGCGGACTTCCGCAGGACCTTCAGCCATGACGGTGAGTTTTCCATTTACACCAATGCAGACCTTCGCCAGCGAGTCTTGGAGATTTTTGACCAAACTTTTGCCGTAACGTCGGTTCTTCGGACGATTGCAGTCGTGGTTGCGATTGCGGGTGTTTTCCTTTCTCTCACCACGCTTGTCATTGAGCGGGAGCGGGAAATCGGCGTCCTTCGATCCCAAGGCGCCTCGCAAGGTCAAATCCAATGCCTGATTTTATACGAGGCCGCCATGGTCGGCCTGCTGGCTTCCGTTATCGGAGTCGTCTGCGGGGCAAGCATGGCCATGATTCTCACTTGGGTGATCAACAAAGCTTTCTTTGGATGGACGATTCAACTCCGCTACCCACTCGACGTGCTTTTAACTACGCCGTTGTGGATGATTCCAGCAGCGCTCTTTGCCGCTTGGATTCCTTCCCGACGAGCATCACGAATCCCTCCCGCGCGGGCCATCCGTTGCGATTAACCAGCAGCGGGCGCCGCTAACTCAAGAAGCCCATAAATGGCCTCGCGAAATCGCGAGATGGTGAAGGGTTTTGAAAGAAATGCCGTTCGCTTCAGATTTGCAGCCTTCAACACCGCATCACTATCTGGAGTCCCTGAGATAAAGAGCACAGGCGTTTCGATACCCCGCTTTCGAACCTGTTCGATAAATGAAATCCCACTCGATGTCGGAAAGCGATAGTCGCAAATGATGAGTCCCAGCGAAGGATCGGCAGCAGCATCGAAAGCGCTACTGGTGTCGAGATGGTGGAGTTGCCGATGGCATTCCATGCTCTCACAAAGATCGCGCAGGGTTTCGATTACGAGCGGATCATCATCGATGAGTAAAATCGGAGGAAGGGGGATGATGGGTTTCATGATCATTTTCAATGCGCGAAGTGAACGCGCTTTTCATCGGATGAGATTGGTAAGCAACATTCGTTCGAGTTCAGTTGATCTTCCAGAATTCGGATGATTTTTTCTGCCGCGTGGCCGTCGCCGTAGATATTGGATCCCTTTGTCATCGCTAGGTATTCGTCTTCATTTGCGAGTAGTTTTTCGGTTTCGCGCAGGATGTCCTGCACATCGGTTCCGACCAAACGCAGGGTTCCTGCCTCCACGCCTTCCGGACGCTCCGTTTCACGCCGCAGCACTAAAACCGGTTTCCCAAGAGCTGTTGCCTCTTCCTGAACTCCGCCAGAGTCGGAGAGAACGATGTGGGATTTTTTCAGCACGTCGAGAAACTCATCGTAGTTCAATGGCTCACAGAGAAAAACTCCCCGCTGATGAGCCAAAATCGGAATAATAGATTCGCGGACTAGTGGATTCGGGTGCATGGGAAAGAGGATATTCACCTCGGGATGACTCTCTGCGATATACTTGATGGCTAGAGCCACTGAGCGCATGGGAAGACCCAAGTTTTCCCTGCGGTGGCAGGTGACGAGAATGAGCTTCCGCGAACCATCCATCATCCCCCCTGGAAGGTTTTGCGGCTTGAGTCGATCCACCATCCAATGCAGCGCATCGACCACCGTATTCCCCGAGACGTAAATCGTGTTTGGGGGAATATTTTCCTTTCGAAGAAGCTCCGCCGAATATTCGGTGGGAGCGAAGTGCCAACTTGCAAGGCGACTGAGCATCGTTCTATTGAGCTCCTCGGGAAAAGGGGAATACCGGCTATGTGAACGGAGACCGGCCTCGACGTGTCCAAGCGGGATTTTATTGTAGAAGGCACAAAGACCCCCGATGAAAGCCGATGTTGTGTCTCCCTGGACTAATACAGCGCTGATCTGGCGGGTGCTGAAAAGTTTCCCCAATTCAGTGGACAATATCGCGCTGAGATCCCAAAGCTTCTGCCTTGGACGCATCACCTCCAGATCGAGATCCGCAGTGATGCCGAAGTTTGAGAATATCTGGCCGACCATATCACCATGTTGCGAGGTCGAAATGATGAGTGGTTGTAATTTCTTGGAGGCTTGAAGTTGCTGGATAACAGGAGCCAGTTTGATGGCCTCTGGACGCGTTCCGACGATGACGGCAACAGTATCTTTGAGATGGTTTCTATTATTTTGAATTTTCATGGGTATTGGATTTCGAAGCTCACGGGCATTCCCGCACAGCGTTCCATGACCTCGATGAGGTCATTTTCAGATGGCAGATTCGCGAGGCGGAAAGTGATGCCTGTGTCTCGGATTTGGTGGATGGCGATCCCGCTGCGTGCAGCGAAGCCGGGGGCGAGTAATTCCTCCGCCTCTAGGCCTATCGGGGCATCCCCAGCTTGAGCGACCTCGAGTCCCGAAGTTTGTCGCATGGCTTGAAATAACTGTTTTTTGTTTACGAGACCCAACTGGACCAAGAGCCGATCCGCTGGCCCCTCGATGAGGCGCTGCATTTTTTTCACCCGAGCAGCGTGGTCAGATAAAAGCACCTTCGATTCTACGAGATTCTCTATCAGGAAATCCTGCGAGAATTGTAGGACCATAAAATCGTGCCACATTTTCATGAAAGCCGTTGGGGTATCAACTCGAAAGGGGATCGCTGAACCGAGCAAGTTCTGGATGCGGGCGGCTGTGTCTGGGTGGATTGGGTTCATCACACCGATACTCCCGTCATTGAGGGGCAGGAGGCCGTGAACCTCGCAAAACAAGGGCCCAAGTGTCCTCATGATCGATATACTGAGGGTCAATTTTGAAAAATCTGCCCCCTCAAAACCAAGTGACTCCGAGTAAAGACGCCGGACGTCTGCGGCTGGAATGAATCCGAGATGCGTCATGGCATCCGAGAGAGTCCGCCGACGGGTCATCTGAAACTCGCGAACCTTGCGTTGATCGGAACCGCTTAAGGATTGGAATACGCCATCGAGAGGACTGATCGGTTGCCCATCTAGAACGCGGCGCGGGTAGATCGTATTCCGGAGCGATGTGAAATTCGACGGCGGTATGAGTCGCGCCTCCACGGGGGCACCAAAGATCACTGCGATTTCACCGAGGTCTTCCGACTTAGGTGGTTCGACAAATCCGAATATCGACGATCCGTCCTCACTCTCCGCACAGGGCATACCGCCGAATCGAACGGCATCCGACTCTTGCCAGCGGTTCAATTCCTCCAACGGAATATCCTCTGGGATGACAACAATGCTCTTGAGTCCCGAAAAACGCTCCCACACCGAGGTGAACTGTTCCTCGTCCATGAGCTGCATTTGCAACAGGGCGCGTGGGGCCGAACTCCCTTTGTTTTTTTCGAGGATTTTATCCAAGTCCTCTCTGCTGACGAGACCTTCATCGACAAGCAACTCTTCGATCGAGCTTGCGAATTCGTGCAACTCCGCGACTCCTGGAAAAACATGCGTTGTCTTCGTCCATGCCAGCGGCTTTTTAAAAAGCCGATGCTGCATATAAATCCAACCCGCACGAATAGTAGCGCTCATATTGATGAAATTGACGACTGGGTAGCGTGGAATCGCGAAAAGCCCTTGGCGAAGACCATAGGCATCGGAGACGCAGGACACCTTCTGCGTGACGCGGTAACAAAGCAGCGCCGTGTCCACCAAAACAATACGCCAAAGAAGACTATTCTCCTGAAACAAAGGCCGCAGAAAAATGGTATTCCGAAGACCCGAGTGCTGGATCAGGAACTCGGCAATCACGTAAGTCATCACAAAATAACCACTCGCATTGATGCAATGCACGAGTGGGGCGCGGCGGTCCCGCAGCAAAGTGTATCGCACGGCCGTCGAACCCCACCATCCCCCATGCTCCCAACCTTGAAATGCTGTTCCTACAATCCAACGCGCTTTTTGTTTCACGGCCTGAAAGAACTCGAGTGGAAAATTTTCGCGAACGGCCACGCGTTCGGTGACCTTGTGGCTAGAAATCGTGCGGCCCGCCTCATCGCGGCGGAAAACCTCGCGCTCGACCGGATAATCAATGAATCCGGTGCGAAATCCCGAACGACACAACTCCATACCCACCATGTAATCCTCGGCCAAACTGCCGATCTGAAAGGGACCGACCCCGTATTTTTTTGCTAGGAAATCGATCGCGGCACGCGAGAACGCTGTACCAACTCCAGCGGATGGCACCATGCCGCCCATCGCTTCACGAGCGAACATGTCCTTCATGTGCCATTCCGAAAATTCGTCGATATAGGAATTCCCGACCCAATAGCGCCAAGGCGTCAGCTCCAGCGGAAACACCGGAACCTGCCCCATATCGAACGTCCGAGGCACATGATAGTTGTAGACCTTGAGAATCAGCGGATGCAGAACATCCTCGGCATCGTGGAGCGCGATGATTGCATACTCTCGCTTACCTGGAATCTCGCGACTGAGCATGGTCTGGTAAATCGCATTCAGGCAATCCGCCTTTGATGTCGGCCCTGGGTTTGGCGTCAGGGCCTTGTGAATCCGCGGAGAGCTCCGAACGAGCTCATCCACACATCTGTTTGTTTCCGCATCATTCGGATAAACGCCGATAAAGATTTCGTATCGATCGTAGATGAGAACCTTTTTGGCATATTCCGCCATTCGATTGATAATGCCGCCTTCCATCCATGCCGGGATGTAGATCGCGATCAATTGCTCAGGCTCATTTTTAAGCTGCGTGAGAGTGACTGGGACGCTTTCTTTTTTACTCCTCAGGTAGCGCAGGAATTGCAGATCAAAAAAGACATCATCGATCCCAAAAACTAGGAATCCAACGGCCGAGGTGTATGCCAGAATGAGAAAAACGGAATAAAGAGTGTCCATGAGATTTACCAGCGAAGTGAGAGGGCGGCGGTGATGCGGAAATCCGAATAGGTGGCTCCAGTGTCACCGCGTGAGTTCGCGAAGTTCCGCCCCAAATAAGATCCGAGGAGATAGTCGACGCTCGTCGTGAAGACAGCGGCCCCGACAGGAGAAGTGATCAAGCGGACGCCGGGCCCAGCTTCGAAGTAGTTGTCGTAGTAATTCCCCCTCGTATCCATCGTGAGGTTTTGAAGTCCGTAGGCGTCCAAGGCCGCCGCTTTGCCGCATTGAAGAAAGCGGATACCCTGGCGCGATTGCAGGTAGGCAATGCCGTCCGGGAGACGAGTGTAGTAAGCGGCATCCCCGCCGGCTTCGACAAACCAATCAAACCTTCCACGGACGGGCATCCACCCCCTTGGCGTCCAAGAATTGAAAACCTTGGCTTCATTCAGAGATGGCATTCCGCCTGGGGACTCCAATTCCAGATCGCTCGCCGCCCATTCCTTGCCTGGCCCCCAAGCCCAGTAGCCATTGACTCCGGCGATGAGTTCCGAAAACCATTTCGCATGGTGCTGGGTAGTCCCACGAAGATCCTTTTGGGCACCGCCTAGCACGTAAAGGACAAACGATTGGGCCGCGAAGGGACGAACCCTAACGCCCGCATGAAAACCGGCCAGATTTTCGTTGTAGATGGTGGAAATGCCCTGCGCCGCCGAGGAACTCGAATCCAGGCTAAAATCACCTTGGATGAACGGCTCGATCCAACGCGCACCGGGCACAAATGTTCCCTCGCGGATTCGGCCCGCAGCAACGCCGATTTTGTATCGAGAAAGATAGGTGCCATAGAGATCGAGTTCACCCCAAGACCAGCAATCCGTATTGTAGGCAGGTGCGAGCACGCTCATCTCCTGTGCGGCCGTTCGACTTGCGGCGGAGTCACCACCCGACTCCCGGATGTCCCTCCAGATTTTGACAGCCTCCGTTGTGCGACCGTCGCGGGATAACAAACCGGCGAGAGCAAGTCGTGCCTGACCATCGGGATCGTCTTCAGCAGGAATTTCTTGAAGAACATTTACGGCCTCGTCATTTCGAGCGAGTCGGGCGAGAGCGTAGGACTTCTCTAGGAGCATTGCGGTGTTGGCTTCACCCAATATTTGCAACTCATCGATCTGAGCCACCACCTCGTCATCTCTTTTAGCTGCGATGACTTCATAGACTTTTTGCTGGCGGTCGAGACGTTCCTTGCGGGCTCGATATTCTGCCTGCTCGCGAAGCACTTCTGGGGATGACGGGTGGGCGCGTGCTTTTTTTTCCTCCTCCTCGAAGCGGTCTAGGGCAGAAAGACTATTCGCCGCCATGGATGCGATGTCGGCATTCCACGATCGGCTCAACTCCTGCAAGCAAACCCGCGCCTCAGCCGGGCGATGGTCAAATACCAACTCACCGGCGAGTCGGTATTTTAACTTTTCATTGCCAGGATCGCTAATCAGGGCGCTTTGCAGACATTGAATGGATTCCGCGTGCTGACCGTTATTTGAAAGCCGGATGGCTTCAGCGGCGGGGTCGATGGGTGCTCCATCCTGCGCAGCGACGATGCCTGTGGTGACTGCTGCGAGAATACAAATAATATGCGTGGTTTTCATTTTTTAAAAATCAGTGTGCTGCCGAGTTCTGTCCGAAGCTGAGGGGATCAAGCACAGGCAGACCGGATTCCAGACAGGCGTCGACGAGGTCTCGGATATGCTGGAATGGAAGCCATGCGGGCATGACGACCCCAGCCACGCCCCCGCGCAGTTTTGCAATCTGGCCGATGTTTTTGCGTACCTCGTCGAGGGCGACGCCGTCCATTCCACCAAGGATATTTTCCGGCAATAAAACGCCCCCATTTAGCAACAGGAGCGGGGCATGACTCCGGAAGGGTACCGGGTCGCCCCCAGGCGCATCCTGATAATACTTGCTCCCGACAAACAGCGTGAAGGCATCGCCGTTATCGATGGATATCGCCGGGTGGCTTTCAGATCCCAGAGGAATGACGCCATCGGCACTGAAAATCTCGCGATCCAGAGCGGCATCAGCGGAAGCATCCAGAAAAATTCGCGCCCCACGGGCCTGAGCGTAACGGAGTGAATCCATGTAGGTTTCTCTCGGCATGAGATCTGTCGCATCCGCTGGCACATCACGAGACTGCGTGAGCACAATGAACGGGATTTGTTTGTAAGCCATATAGTCCGCCAAGCGCCGCAACATCGAGGGATCGGAGGCCGGGTGGTAATCGTCCACCATGAAAACCAATCCCGATGCAGGGACATTTTTCATCCCGTAAAAATCCAGAAGGATATCGGAAAAAATCATAGTTAGGGACGGCTCTACGGGCAGAGAAGCGAAGGCGAACCTGTTACCGACTCGCCATGCGAGCGGCTGGGTGATACGGCCAGCAACCGCTTCCGCAAGAATGCTGGCATCTTTCGGTGCCGTCGGAAAAAAAGGATCCAATCGGACAGGCCATGCGGCATCCCGATAATGAACGATCGCCTTCTCGATCGCTTGGGTTTTTGAAGAGTCCAGTCCTGGGCCGTTCACAGCGCGCCCGACACACATGAGCGGTTTTTTGGTGCGCTGCAAAATCCTCACGCATTCGGGATTGAGCGCGGGCGAGCCAGCGACCCCCACCAGCACGATGAAATCGGCCCCATCGATATCCGACACCTGCACTCGTGACGCCTCTATTTTATTCGCTTCGGCATCGAATCGGGTCAGGCCGATGAGGATAGGCTCGATCTCGTTCGTGAGCGAAAACGGTTTTGCGATGGTATCGGAGATGAGCAAGGTTTTACGCCCATCCTCGATCTCAGAGCCGAAGACAAACGGCCAACTCATCGCCGCAATGATAACGAGCGCACCTATTCTCACAGGTCCCTCCCCTTGTTTTTCATATCCCGGCGACGGACGGCCAAGCGCTGCACAAGAAACAAGATGGCCAAAGCTAAAAGAGCTGCACCGATAAGCCATTTGTTCATGACAGATGCCAGAATGAGGGCCTCGGTTGTTTCGGTTTTTTGGTTTTCGGAATCCTCTTTGGAGACTCCCGGAGCAAATCCTTGAGTCAATTGCTCGGAGAGCGATACCTCTTGAATGAATCGCACATCATAGGTCACGACCCGCTTCTGGTCGTCGACCGCTGCCACTGTACCAGTGAGGCGCTCACAGACATCTGTATCCGTCAGCATCGCGATAGCGCTATCCCCGCCATACCCTGATATGCCGCCCACCGCGGCAAAGATTTCACCTGAAGTCCATGGGGATGGAACCAACTGCGCAAAAGCCATGGAGGGATCGAAATCGCCCGCCGGGACGTTCTCTCCACGCAGGGACAGAGTGTCATTTTTGCCTTCCAACCCATGTATGACGAGGTCGGTTTTGGCTGGTAGGGCCTCAGTCCATTGAAAAGCAGACCCTAAAACCAATCCCGAACGCTTGGCCACGCGCTCCGGAGTAGCAGGTATCCCTGGTGCATAGGTAGCCAACTGGGGCCAGAGGATTGGCATGGTGGCGAGTTGGCGACCGAGGGTAAGGCCAATGGTTTTGATGAGTTCGTCTCGCTCCTTGCTTGGAAGTTCGGGAACAATCAACGCCGCACGTCGAAGGAAAGCATCCCGCTGGCAAAGAAGACCAATGCGACTCAGATCATTGATCTCCAAGGGCGCGCTATTGATATCGACCGTTGAAGATGCCGCAATATTCAGCCATGCCCGCTCCTCGACAATGTGAGAGCAATCGGCTCGACCGATATCCAGATAGCTGGATACACTCAACCTCGAAAGATCCCGCCCCGTGATTCCGGCGGGTATCGCCATGCGCCGATGGGTTTGGCTCGAGTTCTCTGGAGTCAAAGCGACGCTGCCGATGAGCACATCATTCAACTTCACATCAAAAGCGGATGTTTTTTCCAAATTGCCAGCGTGAGAAAAATCCAAGTCCACATAGCTGCGCGAGGTCGTTTGAAATCCGGGAGGGAAAACAACCGAACGTTCGCCCGATTGGCGAAATAATCCGCGAAGCAACATATTGCCACCAGCTAAGGATCCCAGCTTCACAGCCCCCGTTTTAGGTTGTGCAATTCTTTCTTCGATAGGTGATACAGCTGGGGCTTCTGTGACGATCAGCGGATTCGAGGTGCAATTTCTTAATGCCATCGAGCTTCCCACCGTAAGCGCAGCTTTTTCTAGCCCAGCATCATCACCTCCGCTCAGGATCATCCAGCGCCGCTGCACGGACTTGGGGTCGCCTATGATCACTTCAGCCAGAAGTCCCTCTCCGTTCCTGAGGCCCTCAATGGAGCTTTTCAGATCGGCAGGTAAATCGACCCCCACGAGGTCTTCCTTGGTTGCAATGAGAATGCCATTCCGCATGCGGGACTCGACATCGAAGGTGCTCAAGTCCGCTGTCGCGATCGATTCGGGACGGATATATCCCGTTTGCCCCATTCGGGCAGTGCAAATCAGAAAAGTCCGCAACTCCGACTCCCCCGCATCCCACGGCATAACTATAGAGACGACGGGGTCATGTTTTTTATCCCCCTCGTTTTCACAGAGGTCAGATAACGCAAGAAGCTGAGGCTCGGTGATCGCGTGCGGGAACCGCTGGATCTCGGGGAACAGCGTTACCGTCGAATAAGAAAGCCTTAAAGCACTACTCGGTTCGACCTCCAACCAGGCGGCGGGATTATCCACATCCCGGCACATCACCTCGGTCGTTTGCAGAAGGCATCCGAGGCTGATTCGATTCCACCCCGGCAACAGCATCCCAGTATTAATGGGAATGGTGAGCGTTTTTTGATCCTGTGTTTCCCCTTTTTGAGACCCAAGACGCACACTCGTGAGCTCACGATCGTTGAGCTTAACACTCAGGGTCGAGACATCAGGAATGAGAAGTGGGGAGGATCGGTAACTCAGGACAAGCTCGCTGCCGGGTTCGAACCGAACGTGCTCTGGAAGCCGGATCATGTAGTCTCTTTTTGCCAAAGCCCCATCGAGGCGATCGTGGCTCGAAAGAAAGAGGGGCACATCAAATCGAGCAGCATTCACTTTCGTCTGTGGGACACTCAAAGCGCTTCCCTCCTCACCCGCTCCATTTAAATTGCTACTTATTGAAACGACCGCCAAGGCCGCCAGCGATATCGCGAGAAGGAATCTACTATCGTGGAAATTTGTTTTCACGGGGCGCACACTAAAGAGCGCTGGCCCCTTGCGATATGGGGTCTTGCCCGACTATTCTCTCTCAGCAAGGAATTCACCAAATCCGCCCAGCAGTAAAAAACTCAATTTGGCACTTGTGGACTGCGATTGGGCCCGCTAAAAAAACGGCTTCTACGATTCCTCCACCACATGGGTAAAATCCTTATCATTCTCTCCATAGTCGTCTCGCTTGCCTCGGCGGGGGTTGGTTACGTAAATAGGACGACCCTACTCCAAACCAAGGAGCAACTTTCGACCACCCAAGCCGACTTGGAAAAAACCAAGTCCGAACTTGAGGAAACAAAGAAAAAATTGACGGACTCGGAAGCGGAAAAGACCGTCCTGGCAGCGAAGCTGGAGGGGACTGAATCCCAAGTCGCCAAACTTAAAACCGAACTCACAACCACCCAGACCAATCTCACCGAAGCCAACGCAAAACTGACTGCCAAGACCACGGAGATCGCCACATTAACAACCGATCTCAAAACCAAAGGGGACGAAATTGACGCCCTCAAGGTGGCCGTCGCAGCCGCAACCGCAGCCTCCACTGCCGCCCCAGCCCAAGATGAAAGCAAGGCCCGCATTGAAGAACTGGAAACGCTCAACAAAAAACTCCAAGAAGATATCGATTCCAAGAATGCCGAACTCGGTGACCTCAAGAAAAAGGCCAATGAGACCAATCTGAAATCCGCACGGAAAAATCTCATGGGAAGAATCCTTGCCGTCAATCAGGCTTGGAATTTCGTCGTGCTGAGCATCGGTGATAAAAATGGCGTCCTCAGCAACACGGAATTGATTGTCAAACGCGGCTCCACCGAAATCGGACGAGTCCGAATCACTTCCGTGGAACCCTCGACTTCCATTGCAGACATTATACCAACTAGCATTACACGCGGTCTTAGCATTCAACCTGGCGATGAAGTTATCTTTAAAAATCCTGAGGAATAGCGTTCTTGTTCTCCTAGCAGCGGTAACCCTAATCGGTTGCTCGACCGAGGAAGAGTCCTCGCAGCACGCCGGAAGTTCACTCCCTTGGAATCGCCCCCAATCTTGGGAGGGCGGCGGTGCACTCGGCTCTGCCATGCAAGGCAGTCGCTAGGTCCATCCCCACCGAAGATCCAATTTTCCGTTAGGAGCTATATAGGTTGACTCGCACAACTTCATCAGTGCTCAGTTCGTGCATTGCGCCTGCTCGATTTGCAATTTGAGTTTTACTCCAAAATCATCACCGGCGTCCCGATTTTGGCTTTCTCAAAAATCACGCGCGCTACCTTCTCCGGCAAGCGAATACAACCATGCGAGGCGGGATACCCCGGCAGAATCCCCGCATGCATTCCAACGGTTGTATAATCCTGCAAATGGCTCCCAAATCGCATAAACCACTTCATGGGTGCCCCAACAAAAGACGCTCCGCTGGGAGCGACATCTTTCCGACTATTCACTCCCGAGCGAACGGTATGGCCCTCGGCGCTCACAAAATTTCCATAAACAGTGGATCGATGATTGAGGTCTTTTTGCACAATCACAAAAGACCCTTTGGGAGTCCAACCTGCACGCCGTCCAGTGGAAACCGGCGCATCGATCGCAGTCTCCTCGCCAACTTTCAACTGGGCGCGCTGACTCGAAATCGTAATAACCACAGAAATATTTTCCGGTGTCGCCCGCTCTAGAATCTGGTCATAAATAATCGATGAATCCGATTTCTTTTGAGATTTCGGGGCATCGGATGATTTCGCGTTGGATACCAAGTCCGAATCCTGCGTGAAAGCAGTACCACCGAACACGCACACGGCACTGAGAAACACGATGATCTTCGATGTCGGCATCCAATTAGTACACATGGTTGCTCAAAAAATGCGGAATTCAAACAGCTAATGCAATCGGAATAAGCTAAAGGACGTCCGAAGCGCGCTTTTGACATCGATGGGGCGCGCGAATCAGGCGATTCCAGAATCCTTGAGCCGTTGCTCGATATCGCTCGCTTGAAGTGCATCGATCAACTCTCCCACCTCCCCGCCGAGAAATCGGTCGAGGGAATAGAGGGAAACTTTGATCCGATGGTCGGTGACACGATTTTCGGAGAAATTGTAAGTCCGTATTTTTTCTTCGCGTCCACCACCTCCGATGAGACTCTTGCGATGAGCGGAGTATTTGGCCTCTTCCTCGCGACGCTTGTCCTCAAGTAATCGGGAGCGCAGGATTTTGAGGGCGGCCTCTTTGTTTTTTTGCTGACTTCGACCATCCTGGCATCGAACGATGCGACCAGTTGGGATATACATGACCTGCACGGCGGAGTCTGTGGTATTCACGCCCTGTCCGCCAGGTCCACCGGCTCGACAAACTTCGATCCGAATGTCCTCGGGGCGCAATTCGATGTCCACCTCCTCGGCCTCGGGCAAAACGGCGACTGTCGCCGTTGATG
>CAYRTN010000014.1:0-18243 GCA_964427235.1 uncultured Chthoniobacter sp.
GCCGGCGCCGCAAGCGGAGGTTGATACCACCCCTCTCAACGGGCGGGAGATTTATACCGCCCGATGTGTGTCCTGCCATCAGGCCGACGGGAGTGGCATTCCGGGCCATTGCCCCCCGATGATGGGGTCGCAAATTCTCGCTGGTTCTTCGGATGATTTACTCCGCCTGATTCTGCTTGGAAAAAAAGGTCCGGTCACACGCGATGGCGTTACCTACAATGGGGTCATGCCAGCTTGGCGATACGATCTCACGGATTTCCAAATCGCGGATGTCGTGAACGAACTCTATGCTCGCTGGCAACCGGAGAAGGCAGCGATATCGCCCGAGCTTGTCCAAGGCATCCGCCAATCACTGGTCGGGAGTCAGCCTTTCTCGGATGCATCGCCGAAGTGAGAAGGCGCTGTTCGGAAACAAAAAAAGCCGACCCTTTCGGATCGGCTTCCTGTTAAGTTTGTTGATCTGCTTCTAAATTAGAAAGCGAAGCGAAGACCGGAGCGGATCGCGACAGCGTTCTGTGGCTCAACGGAAGAGTAAACGTAACGAGCGTCGGAGAAGATACCGATGTTGTTCGTGATACGATATTCCAAACCACCGCCAACATGACCGAAACCATGTCCGGAACCAGTGCCGTAGGCTGCACCTCCGCCAACGAGGGCGTAAGGAGCGAGGTTGAGCGAGCAGATTGGGAAGCGAAGGAAGAGATTGCCAGCGGTGGACCACTCAGCAGTGTTCTTATCGCGACCGAAGAGGTCTTGCTCGACACCGAGACCGATGAACTTTGTGAAGAAATAGTTTACACCAAGTCCACCACCCCAACCTGGCTGACCTTGATCGAAGAAGGTGCCAAGACCGAAGGCGTCAACTTGAAGCTCCTGATCCCGGAATTTGCATTCGGAAACGGGGGCCACTGTTTCTTTGAACGTTTTGGATGAAGTGCCAGCGAAGGCACCTGTCACCGTAACGGCGACTGCGAGTAATGCGACTGTGAGTTTTTTCATAGTATGTGTAGTTTAGACGATCTGGGTAAGAGAACCGTCAGGCCGCAATCTTGATATTTACCCGTCAAAGGTCAAACAATATTTGTATTTGCTGGATAGGGTGTTCACCCCACGGTGGGTATTTAAGCGGCAGCTGATTCGGATCGGATTTTTTGTTTTTCAAATTCCCGCTTCTCTTCGAGGCGGGCGATTTCCGAGACGAGTTGGCGCCGGATCTCGTGCTGCTCATGGGGAGGTGCCTTAAAAATCTGCTCCTCAAGAAAGATCTTTTTCTCCGCGATCGAGGCGGCGATCCGAATATCGACTTCGGCGATGCGTTGCTTTTGCTCATCGGTGAGCGCGCTGGCAGGTGACTGTTTTTCCAAGCGACCCATGGCGAGTTCGTATGCGGATTTCATGTTTGAAGGTTAACAAACAAACGGAATCTGCCACAGAAAAATTGCGGAAGTCGTGGAGGGAATGTTTAGTGTTTCATTTGAATGTCCCACCTAAGGTTATTGAGCACAGATTTTGACGGCACCCTGATCGAGCACTTTTCGGATGGGCGCTGCACGGCGGACTTCGCCGAGGTACTCCAGCAGCACAAAAAACACGGAGGCCTCTGGGCGGTGAATACCGGTCGGGGGTTGGTCCATGCCATCGAGGGTGTGGAAAAATTTCAAGCCCCTGTGCAACCGGATTTCCTTCTGACCAATGAGCGTGAGATATTTCACCGAGCTACTGATGGACGGTGGGTGCCGGAGACGGGTTGGAACCAGACTTGCTATAAGAGGCACGACGAGTTGTTTGAAAATTCAAAAGCGATTTTCGATTGGCTCCGTTCCCATGTCGATTTGAAACCCGGCATCAGTATCGCGGAGGAAAATGGCCAGATCTGCGGAGTCATCACTTCCACCGAGGCGGAAATGACGGAATTTGTCGATTTATTGGAGAAGGAAAGTGCGATGGCGCCGGACTTTTCCTATCAGCGCAATACGATCTACCTTCGCTTTGCACATCGCGATTACCACAAAGGTTCTGCTCTTGGGGAGCTTTGTCGAGTGCTGGGAATTCGACATGACGAAGTGCTTGCCGCTGGGGACCACTTCAACGATCTCCCGATGCTGGACGGTCGCTTTGCGGCTTATCCGTGTTGTCCCTCAAACGCGATTCCCGAGGTGCGCGAGACGGTGCTCGCCGCCGGAGGGCATGTCGCTTCGAAGCCTGCGGCGAATGGGGTAGCGGAATCCTGGCATTTTTTCCACTCGGAACACGTCTCATGAGTCTGCAAACTATAAAAAAAATCCGCGCCAAGTTGGGGTCAGCGGCTGTCATTACTGATCCAGGAGCCGAGTACAGTTCGGACAAGTGGTTTGCGAGGGGAGTTCCCGATGCGGTTGTTTTTCCATCCAGCACCGAGGGAACGGCCTTTGTGATGAGGGAGGCTGCGAGGGCGGGGATTTCCGTGACACCCCGTGGCGCTGGTTTCGGATATGTCGGCGGCTGCACGCCGTTGGAAGGCGGGATTGTGATTTGTATGGATCGCATGAACCGGATTCTCGAGATCAATGGCCGCGACTTTGTTGCCGTCGTTCAGCCGGGCGTCATCACCGGTCAACTGCAAGAGGCCGTTCGTGCCCAAAATCTTTTTTATCCTCCAGATCCAGCGAGCCTGAAGGATTGCAGCATCGGGGGGAATATCGCGACCAATGCGGGCGGTCCACGCTGCTTAAAGTATGGCGTGACCCGCCACTATATTCTCGGTCTCACGGTTGTTCTGCCCGATGGCAGCATTGTACCCTGCGGGGGGCGGACTCATAAAAATAAAACGGGTTTTGATCTGGTGGGGCTGTTCACCGGATCCGAAGGGCTGCTGGGCATTGTGACTGAGGCCAATTTGCGTTTGCTTCCGCTTCCTCCCGCAAGGGCCTCGTTATCGGCTGGCTTTTCTTCCATCGAAGTCGCTGCCGAAGCGATCCAAGCGGTTTTTGCGGCCGGTTTTCTTCCCGCCGCCTTGGAGATTGCGGATGCCTTCACTCTCAACGCAGCGCGCGCCTACAATTCCAAGGCCAAATTCCCGCCTGGTGATGCCCAGATCATCATGGAGGTCGATGGACAGAAGGCGAGTGTGCGCAGTGAGGCCTCCGCATTGGAAAAAATTCTCCAGAAGGCCGGCGCTCTCGGTGTGCAAAAGGCCACCACAGAGAAGGCTTGTGATGCAATATGGGGCCTCCGCCGCGTGTATTCGCAGTCATTGAAGGCGACCGGACTGAAAAAGCTCAATGAAGACATCGTGGTGCCGCGTGGGCGTTTGGTAGATCTGATGAAATTTGCCGCTCGCCTCCAAAAAAAATCGGGTTTCCCCATCGCCTGCTTTGGTCATGCCGGCGATGGAAATATTCATGTCAACATTATGGTCGGTGACGCCGAGAACCTGGCAGTTCAAAAAAAATCCCGAGCCGCATTGGATGCGCTTTTTTCGCAGGTGCTCGAGTGGAATGGAGCCATTACGGGTGAGCATGGTATTGGGATCGCTAAGAAACCATGGTGGAACCAAGCTGTTCCTCCATCCACTCGGAATCTCCACCGCGTTTTGAAGGAAGCCATCGATCCGCGCCGATTGTTGAATCCAGGAAAGTTTGTGTGAAAAAAATTCCTGCGGAATGCGCGATTCTGCAGCGGTGCTTTTAGGAAAGAATTTTGATGTAGGCCTTTTGGCGTAACCCATCGATCCAGCGTTGCTGGGATTTCATACGTTCCTTTTGGATGAGATTCTTTTCGATTTCTTCGCGGACCTCAGCCATGGGTTTTAAGGAGGCATTCTTGCGGGCTTCAACCATGAGGATGTAGAACGATCCTTGGATTTTGATGATCGGGCTTACCTCTCCTGCCTTGAGGGCAAAGGCGGCCTTGGTCAGTTGTTCGTTCAGGGTGTTGCGCTCGATCCATCCCCAATCTCCGCCGGCATCTCGCGTTGCCTCGTCTTCGGAATACATCTGGGCCATGCGGTCAAAGTCGGCGCCGGTTGTGAGTTTTTGTCGGATTTCCTCGGCCACTTGCTCTTTGTTGGCGCCGGAGATGATGTCGCTCGAGCTTCCATCGCGCAGAACGATCATCCGCAACTTCACCTGCTCCGGCAAGGAATAGGCGGGGCGGTTTTTGTCATAGAAGGATTGAATCTGAATGGGCGAAATCACGTAGCTATCGGTGAGTTTGGCCTGTCGCAGAGCTTGGACAATGATCTTTTCCTTTTCGATCTCTTTGAAGCGGGTGAGCGTGTAGCCTTGGGCCTGAAGCGTGCGAACGAAGGCGGCGCGATCCCCACCGAATTCTTCGCGAATGATGGTCTGGACGCGATCATCCACAACGTAGTCAGGGATATTAGCGCCTTTTTCCTGCATTTTACGGAACTCCTGAATGATCAACTGGCGATCGATGAGATCTTTGAGTGCGGCGAGGCGCATCTCTTTGATTTTATCAGCCATGTCGGGTCCGTTGTAGGCCTCACGCATGGCGCGCTCACGGGCGCCGATCAATTCCCGAACCTGCGAAATCGTGATCACGTCGTTGTTTACGATCGCAGCAACGCCGTCGATGACCTCCGCGCGTTGTTCCTTGGCAGCGTAGGTACAAAAGGTGGTGGCGAGAATCGCGAGTGAGGCCAGAGCAAAACGTCTCATCGGTTGGGCAGGTTTTCCAAGAAAGTTAACACTTCGCGGAGCCTAGAATCGGTGTCGGGAAGCGTCAAGCGGGGAAAGCGACTGCCGATCATGATAAAATGGTCGCCCTTTGTGATCATCAGCTTGTCGTCGCGAACTTCGACCATGGGGATTTTTCGTAGAGAGGCTTCGATGCGAATCGCGGCGCAGGTGAGGGCATTTTCCGCTGCAGGTGGTACAGGACCGAACCGGTCTCGCCAAGTGGTGCGAAGCTCATCGGCCTCGGCTCTTGTGCCAACCTCAGCAATTCGACGATAGGCCTCGATTCGTAATCTGGGGTCGGTGATGTAGGAGAGGGGAATAAATGACGGGCTCCGATTTGCCGAGGCAATGAAACCGGCCTCATCCGAGATCAGGAAGTCAAAGCGAAGCGTCGTATTCGATGATGTGCTTTTTTTGCCATGAACCGAGTCCACTGCCCGCTTCAGCATTTTACAATAAAGGTCGAAACCCACGGCGATGATGTGCCCGCTTTGTTCGGTGCCGAGGAGATTGCCCGCGCCACGGATTTCCAAGTCGCGCATGGCGATTTTAAATCCGGAGCCGAGTTCCGAGTATTGCTTGATGGCGGATACACGCTTGCGGGCTGCTCCGACGGACATCAATTCTCTGGGTAGGAGGAGGTAGGCGTAGGCTTTGTTGCCGGAGCGTCCGACACGACCGCGAAGCTGGTAGAGGTCTGCCAGTCCGAATCGATCAGCCCGGTCGATGATGATGGTGTTTGCGTTTGGAATATCGAGGCCGCTTTCGATGATCGTCGTGGATACAAGGACGTCGGCATTGCCAGCGGTGAAGCTTTGCATGACAGCTTCCAGTTCTTTTTCCTCCATTTGCCCATGGCCGATGGTGACGTGGGCGTCTGGGACGAGTTCGCGGATACGGTTGGCGACGCGTTCGATCGATTGGATGCGGTTGTGAAGGAAGTAAACTTGGCCGCCGCGTGCGAGTTCGCGCTTCACCGCGTCTCGGATGACACGCTCATCATAGCCGCAAACGACCGTTTCCACAGGCAGGCGGTTGGGTGGCGGAGTCTCGATCACCGACATGTCGCGTGCGCCCATGAGGGAAAGATATAGCGTTCTTGGAATGGGAGTGGCTGAAAGGGTGAGGACATCAACGAGGCGGAATTTTTCTTTAAGCGCATCCTTGTGCTTCACTCCGAAGCGTTGCTCCTCATCGACCACGACGAGGCCGAGATTTTTAAATGTCACATCCTTGGAGATGATGCGGTGGGTTCCGATGACGATATCCACACTGCCCTCGTTGAGGGCTTTGATGACTTTCTTTTGTTCGTGCGGAGTGCGGTAGCGGCTGAGGAGCTCAATAGTCACGGGGTATTCGCTCATGCGTTCCCGGAAATTCTGGAAATGCTGCTGCGCAAGAACAGTGGTCGGCGCGATGATGGCCGCTTGGCGTCCCCCCGTGACCGCTTTAAAGGCCGCGCGAATCGCGACCTCGGTTTTTCCAAATCCGACATCACCGCAGATGAGGCGGTCCATCGCGCGAGAGGATTCCATATCAGCCTTCGTGTCCCTGATTGCTTTGATTTGATCGGGTGTTTCGGTGAACAGAAAGGATCGCTCGAATTCCTGCTGCCAGTGGGAGTCGGATGGAAAGGCATGGCCAACCGCCGTTTCGCGTTCGGCTTGGATTCGTAGCATTTGGGAGGCGTATTGGTAAATGCCTTTGGTTGCCTTTTCCTTGGCGCGTTGCCAGCGTCCGCCCCCCATCTCCGATAGGTCGGGATATTTTTTTCCGAGGCCGACATAGCGTGCGACCTGCCAAGCCTGATCGAGTGGAACATACAGGCGGGACTTGTTTGCAAACTCCAGCACGAGAACGTCACCACCGCCGTCGGGAGATTTTTCGAGACCTTCGTATCGCCCGATCCCATGATCCAGATGAACAACCAGATCGCCCTCCTCGAATTCCGAAAAATCCATCATCGGCCGCGCCGTCCGCATGCGATCGCGGCGGAGTGCGGCACGGTGTGCTCTTTGGCTTGCGGAGCGGCCAAGCACCTCGGCTTCAGCGAGCAGAGCGATTTTGGCCTTCGGACAAACAAATCCGCGCGTGGCTGTGGCGGTCAGAAAAATCAGCTTATTCGCATCGAAGTCAAAGTCCGAGGCGAGTTCGCGGAATCGTTCACCTTCCCCCTCGTTCGCGCAGGCGAAGGCCACAGTCCAGTCATCCGAGGCCCAACTATGGAGTTGGTTGAAAAAACGATCCCGTTTGGCTTCGTTTAATACTAGATCCCCTGCGCCCATGTCCGCGAACGGAGGAGGGTAGAAAGCGGGGAATTTCGATGTCAATTCCCCGGCGCCAATGCTGATGCCGCCCTCTGGAGCTTCGGAATCAATCGTGATAACGACATCTTCTTTTCGCAAATAATCACGAAGCACACCCTCGATGGCACCTGATTTTCCCGTGTAGATTTCGCAATGGTTGACGGTTCCCACGGAGGACTGGGTATCAAGGTCGAACTCGCGCAGGGACTCGATCTCGACATCATACCATTCCACCCGAACTGGCCGAGGTTGCTGCCAGGAGAATATGTCAAGAATCCCACCACGCCTTGCAAATTGACCGCGTGCGGTGATCTGCGGGGCGGACTCATACCCGGCGGAATCGAGTCGTTCGATGACATCTTCCATCGGTATTTGCTGTCCGCCGGAAAGGGTGAATATTTCGCGAAGAACGGCATCTTTCGCCGTGGTGGGGGATTCCCATTGGGCCGTATGAATAACGATCACCTCGCCGTTGCTTTTGTCTGCAAGCGTTCGAAGGAGGTCGAGTCGCTCGGATTCGGTTTCAGCATCTGGCAAGGCCTCGGGGTTGGGCAGTTCCAAGTCCGGAAAAAGCCGCACTCTCGGACACCACGCCGCGAGTTCCGCAGCAAACTCCTCTTGGCTTCGGACATCATTGCAGACGAGCCAGGCGCGTTGCGGGATTTTGCGTAATAGCAAAGCCGCAACGAAGGGGTGAGCGGATTCCGCCACGTCCGGAAACGTGCCGGCAGGTTTGAACTTAAGCGCCCGCGAGGATTCGGATAACTTTAAAAAATCCTCAGACGTCAAAAATCTCATTGCGGTAATTTTGTTGCAGGGGGGCGACGAGGTTCTCGAGTGGACGACCATCGAGTTCGGAAACGCTCCGAACTCCGTAGCGGCTGTTGGTCAAAAAGCAGGCCTTGGCTAGTTGAAGTTGATTGCTTTCGATGACGGTTTCTTCTGCTCCTGTGTGAGCGATCGCCCACGAACGAACGGCCCCATCGCGCGCTCCGGTGGCGAGTGCGGGGGTCAACCAGTTTTCACCGATTTGCAAAAAAACGTTTGCCATGCCTGCGCTCACGAGCATCCCAGCAGGATTGAAAAGCAAGGCTTCGTCACAATCCGAGTTCTGTGCGATGGCGAGCGCATCGATGTTTTGCCAGTAGTTCCCTGTTTTCCACCCGCCGGGGCGTGGAAGGTAAGGGGCAGCGCAAGTCATGACCCGCGCGTCAGCAAGCTTCCAGGTGACTTCGTTTGGTTCGAAGATCGCGAAGAGGTTTCCGTCAAAGGGTGCGGTCGGTTTTCCAGAACCGAATGTGAGATAAAAGCGCAAAAGACCAGTGCTGGTTTGAGTGAAATCAAAACTCGGCATCGCAGGGAGAATGGCCCCGCAATCGGATGCGGCCCTTGCTAGCCGGGCTAGATGATCGCTAAGTAACAGCGGGCGTGAGTCAACAACGGCAACGGTCTCAAAAACACTCATCCCATAGCGAAACCCCCGATCGGTTAAATCGATCGAGCTCGCTTCCTGCCAGATGCCATCAGCGAGCTTCCAAGATCCCATGGGTGTCTTTGCTTCTTCGTGTTTCTGCGAAGGATGGCCACTGTGAAGTTATCATTCCTCGTCTTCTTCGGATCCGCTGTTGCGATCCAGTCGTTTCCGAAGTGTGGCTCGGGTGATTCCCAGAAGCTTGGCCGCCCGCACCTGATTGTCGCCCGTTTTTTGCATCGCGCGAAGGGTGAACTCACGTTCGATCCACGGGAGAAGCGGGAGGTCGGAATCTTGGCTGGCAGCTTGGAAGAGAACCTCGATGGCGCGTTCGAGGGGCATCAGGTTGATATCGCCCTGTTGACCTTTTATCAGAATCTCCGGCTCCTCAGCACCCAATGGGATGTCCTTTGGCAAAAGGATATCAGCGGTGGACATCACCGCCGCGCGTTGAAGAGTGTTCTCCAGTTCGCGCACGTTGCCCGGCCACGGATAGGCCTCCATCACACGGAGGGCTTCCTCGGAGAGCTTGAGAGGTGGGGCGTGCTTGTGGTTTGCGATCTTTTGCAAAAAATACTCAGCTAGGAGCTTCACGTCCTCCGCGCGTTTGCGAAGGGGCGGAATTTGAATGCGGACGACATTCAGACGGTAGAAGAGGTCTTCGCGGAATGTGCGTTTAGAGACTTCCTCCTCGAGGTTTTTATTCGTGGCACATACGATTCGAACATCTGTCTTGAGGGTTTCGTTTCCTCCGACGCGCGAGAACTCGCCTTCCTGCAAGACGCGCAAGATTTTGCTTTGAACTTGAAGGGGCATTTCGCCGATTTCATCGAGAAAAAGCGTGCCCTTATTGCACTGCTCAAATCGGCCAACCCTTTGGCTGTGGGCTCCCGTGAACGCGCCTTTCTCATGGCCGAAAAGTTCACTCTCAAGAAGATTGTCTGGAATCGCGGCGCAGTTGATAGCGAGAAAGCTCTTGTTGCTCCTCGCGCTGTAGCTGTGGATGGCGCAGGCGACGAGTTCTTTGCCTGATCCGCTTTCGCCGGTGATCATCACTGCTGCATCGCTGCCTGCGACGCGACCGATCATTTTGAAGACCTGCTGCATGGCTTCCGAGCGGCCCACGATCTCATCGCGATGTTGCTCGACGGTGAGTTGGGGCTTGAATGCATTGGCCGCCTTCACTTCGGCGGCGGCCTGGAGGGCGGCATCCGCTACGACCTTCAGGTTGAAGGGAAGTTGTTCTTTGCGCACAAAATCGAAGGCGCCCATTTTCATAGCCTCGATCACAGACTGGGTGGTGCCGAAAGCGCTGGTCAATATCACTAGCGCGTTGGGTGAGTGTTTTCTAATGCGAACCAGCAATTCCATGCCGGTGAAGGGATGAAGATTCATCTCCGCAAAAACCAATTCTGGGTCCTCGAGGCAGAACGTTTTGTAGCCTGCGTCAGAGGAGGTCTCGATCAGAACGCGCGTCTGCTTGCTTTGTAACTGATGTTGCGCCCATTCCAAAAAATCTGTGTCCCTATCGACTAAGAGGATCGTCTGTTGCTTTGCCATATTCCCATTAAAATCCCATATTCAACAGGAGTCGCAACCAGAGCGGAAGAGATTTTTGACATCCCATTCTTGCCTGTCTGCGATCTCCTGCTTTTCTGGTGCTGGAGTATGAGGTTTCTCGTTTTGTTAATTCAATTACTGTTTGCGCTTGGCGTTGCTGGGAGGTTGTCCGCCGCCACGCTCACGGATGAATTGAATGCCGAGCAAAAAATCGCCGTCGCTGCGGGATCCCAGGTGGTGATTCGAGAGGAGATTGCCGGTCAACCTTGGCCGCGTGTGCGTGTATTCCAGAGGGTTCATGCCTCGCCGGAGGAAGTGGCGGCTGTTTTTTTTGATTACGAAAATGCCAAAACTTACATTCCTGATGTTTTAGAATCCCGGATTTCGAAACGTATTTCGCCACACGTTTTTGAGGTCGATTACAACGTGGAGGTCCCGATTCTCCCTGACGAAATGTACACGGCCCGGAATGAACTCGAGATGCCTCAGCCCGGTTCCTACCGGATTTCATGGAGGATACTCAAGGCCCTTCAAACCAAGGCGGCCGTAGGAAATCTCCGCGTCGAGCGCTACGGAGATGGGGAATCGCTCATTTGCTACACGAACCTAGTCACTCCAGGATCCAGCATGGCGGGCTTACTGAAAAATATAGCCATGGAAAGAATGCAAAAGGTAGTCGCTGCCATAGCCAGTCACTCCCTTAAACAAAAGACCGAGGCGCCCCGCGACCTCGCCCGCCAAGTCGAAGCCCTCCGAGCAGCGCTTCCTATTTCCACTCCTTCACATCCATCCGATAAGAAACCCTGATATGCCATCGAAACGAACCAGTCTGTTGATCATTTTCCTCACCATCTTTATCAACATGGTGGGCTTCGGGGTCGTGATCCCCGTGCTTCCGCTCTACGCCGAGAGGTTCGGCGCCACCACATGGGAGATCGGTTGGCTCTTCGGTATTTTTTCCCTCATCCAATTTTTCGCCTCCCCGATTTTGGGCCAGCTATCTGATCGATTCGGTCGGCGTCCGGTTTTGCTCATTAGCACCCTTGGAACCGCCGCCGGTTTTATCATCATGGGAATCGGTCAAACCCTCACGATGCTTTTTGTAGGCCGCATTATTGATGGAGCCTCCGGCGGCAGCATCGGAACCGCACAGGCCTATGTGGCCGATATCACCGCCCCCGAGGACCGTTCCCGCGCGATGGGATTGATTGGGGCTGCCTTCGGTCTCGGTTTTATCTTTGGTCCCGCGATCGGCGGAGTGACTGCGGCGCATTTCGGCTACTCCGCCCCGATGTATGTCGCGGGGGCCTTGGCTCTGATCAATTCCGCTTTGATTCTGCTCATCCTTCCAGAGTCTCATCCCAAGGAAAAACGGGAACTCACCAAAAAGCGGGAGCCCCTCTTTCCGGGTCTGTTTCAGCATGTCGAGGTGAAGCCCTACATTACCGTTGTCGCGACCTATTTTTTTATGATCGCCGGTTTTTCGATCATGACGGCTGTATTCGCCTTATTTGTTTTTCACAGATACCAATTTGACGAAAAATCGACTGGCTACCTGTTTGCCATGATCGGTCTCATTGGAACGATCATCCAAGGCGGACTGATCGGGCGTTTGGTGAAGAAGTTCGGAGAGTCGCGCCTCGCTGCGGTGGGGGCGCTTATTCTCATGCTGGGCCTCCTCTGGATGCCACTCACCGCGGGCGTATCCGCCATGGTGCTTGCCTGTTGTGGCATCGCCATCGGAAATAGCCTCCTGAGCCCCACGCTCTCCGGCATTGCCTCCCGCAGTGCGGATGCAGAGTGGCAGGGTCGCGCTCTTGGTCTCATGCAATCCCTTGGCAGCCTCGCGCGTTGGATAGGTCCAGTGCTGGGGGGGTGGCTTTTGGCCTATGATCTCGACGGGGGAATCTCCATCTACGCCCGCACTCCCTTCTACGCCGCAGCGGGATTTCTGCTGCTCACTTTTATTCTGTGCCTGCGATTGCCAGGACGTGTGTTTAAAAAGACAGAACCGTTTGCTTAGAGAATCAAAGCGGAATGCTTTTTGAGTCATGCTGTAGCGGCGGTCTGCGACCGCTTATGGGCAACGATTCGGCGCTCATAGAGACGCCGCTAAAAGTGAAAACGCCTCGCCTTCTATCGAAAATTAGCGGACTTCTTTCATCTTTTCGATCGGGCCGAGGAGATTATCGAGGAATATGTTAATCACACGGCGCTGGCGGATTTTGATATTTGCGCTTACTGACATGCCGGACTGTAGGGTCACATCCTTGCCTCGGATCGAGAGATTCTGTTTCTCCAAAGAAATCTTAGCTGGGAAGCTGTAAAAGCCCTTTGTTTCAGTTGGTGGCAATGCATCCGACCCTACAAAGTAAACTTCTCCCTTGATGAATCCGAACTCGCGTTTGGGAAATGTGTCCACCTCAACTTCGGAGGGGAGGCCTTGACTGATAAAGCCAATGTCCCTGTTGGTGATATCCACCTTTGCGATGAGTTCCTCCGAAGGAACAATCTTAAGTACGATGTCTTTTGGCCCAACGACGGTGCCGGGTTTAGTTGACACAATTTGAAAGACGATGCCTTGCGAGGGGGACTTGATGACGTGGTAATCAAGGCCTTCCTTTGCGGCCTCGAGGCGACTGGCCGTTTCCGAGATTCTTTGGGCATTGGCTATGCGGGCTTTAGAGATGCCAGCATCGATCTCAGATATGCGCTTAGTATTTTCACCCAATCGAGTCATCGCGTCCTTGCGGAATGTGGTAAGAATATTCGTCTGCTGGTTTTCCAACTCTCGGACTTTGGCGACAGCTTCGATCCATGCAGATTCCCTGGCCAAGAAGTCAACGCGCGAGCCGGACCCGCTGTCATACAGTCTTTTGTATGCAATGAGGACTTGTTTGCTGTTGGTCTCGAGAAGTCGCGCTTGTTCGAGTTGACTTTTGATGCGCTCATAGTTTTCAACGCGATCCTTCTGTTCCTCGGTAAAGAGTTCCTTTTGGTCGATATTGAGGTTCACGCCTTCGCTTGAGGAGTCGATGATCGCGCGGAGCAATCCATCTTCAGCAATCAGTGCCGCATGGTTCTTCGCCAGATCGAGGATTTCAGGTGGTAGGGTGACTGGTGCCACTGCCGAGCCGTCGCGACGGTAAAGCTGATCATAAAATGCCTGCTCGGACTTCATCGAGTTGAGTTGATCCTCCAGTGAGCGAACCTCCGCATTGGCGACTTTGGGGTCCAAGTAAACTAGGGGATCTCCCAACTTCACGGCCTGACCCTCTTTAACAAGGATTTCGGAGATCACGCCGCTCACGCGTGATTGGACCTCCTGCACAGAGCCTCTGGGTTGCAGTTTTCCGGTGGCGTGGATTACCTCGTCCATCTCGGCAAAGCAGGCCCATATAATTGTGGCGATAGTTACGAGCACAATCGTCCAGAGCATCCCGCGAGACCAAACATAGGATTGCCTCAGAACCATGGCGTTAGCATCTGGACGAAGCGCTACACTTGAGCTCAAGGAGAGTTTTTCAAAAAACCTTTTTAATAAGACCGGCCTTTTCATTTTTCGTCTTCCTTGCCTAAATAAAGTGTGCGGTAAATTCCATTGAGCTTCATAAGATCGTCGTGCTTGCCTTGCTCGACGAGAATACCTCTATCTAGCACGAGAATGCGGTCAGCATGTTCTACCGAGCGGACGCGGTGAGTGACAAAGAATACAGTCCGCCCACGGAATTCCTTGGCCAGATTTTTGCAGACCAAGTGTTCGGAGGGAAAGTCCAGAGCGCTGGTGGCTTCGTCGAGGATAAGCAAGCGAGGTCTCTGGAGCACCGTGCGGGCAATCGCGATGCGCTGGCGCTGACCTCCTGAGAGGGCGCGCCCTTGTTCACCCACGCAGGTGTTGTATCCTTCTGGAAGGCCCATAATGAAATCGTGTGCGCCAGCCACCCTTGCTGCTCGCATGACGTCTTCCGGAGTGGCATCGGGATCTGAGACCGCGATATTCGAAAAAACAGAGGAATTAAAAAGCAGGCTGTCCTGCAAAACAGTGCCTATTTGGCGTCGAAGCGAGTAAAGCTCAACTTTTGCCACCTCATAATCATCGACAAGAATCCTTCCGCTATCTGCCGAGTAAAGTCGGGGAAGCAATTTGAGAACAGTGGACTTTCCCGATCCGCTCTTGCCAACCACACCTACAAATGATCCTTCTGGGATTTCAAACGAAACATTGCGTAGTTGGGGTTGCTGGCCTGGAATGTAGGTAAAGGTGATCGAGTCAAACTCGACTTTGCCTTTGATTTGAGGCATTGGGATGTTCGATCCTTGCTCGATTGTTTGCTCGGTCGGGCTGTTGAGAACATCACCCAAACGTTGCACGGAGAGCGCGACCTCTTGGAAGTTTTGCCAAGATTGCGCGAGCCTTAAGAGAGGGCCCGTCACGTTGCCTGCGATAATTCGGAAAGCGATCAACTGGCCAAGAGTCATATCGCCCTTGATGACAAGGGTCGCTCCATACCAAAGAATGGACAAGTCTCCAAGTCGACTGAGAATGTTAGTCGCTGAGTTCATGGCCGTGGCCGTCAGAACGGCATGAAAACCAGAACTCACAAATCCCGCATAGCGCTTTTGCCATTCCCAGCGGGAATGTTGTTCGATATTCCCAGCCTTGACAGTTTGCACGCCAGTGATCGTTTCAATGACGTGCGACTGTACGCGAGCGCCTTCTTCTGATCTGCGGAGAATTTGGCGTCGTAAAATAGGAGCTCCCAATAGCGTTATTGCAGCAATAAGGGGGACGACGAGAAGGGCAACGATGGATAGGGATATGCTATAAAAAAACATAAGCCCCATGTAGATAACGGAGAAGAGAGCGTCTAGGCCCACGGTTAGCGCTGTACCCGTTAGAAACTGACGGATGTTTTCGAGTTCATGTAACCTCGAGGATACCTCGCCGACTGGTCTGCGTTGGAAGTAGCCCAGTTTAAGTTTGTAGAGGTGGTCCATGATCCGCGAACCGAGCGCAAGATCGATGCGGTTCGTTGAGTCAATGAAAAGGTAGGTTCGTAGTGCTGTGAGTGCAGTGTCCGCAAGGGCTATTAAAATAAACAGCACACCCAAAACATTCAGTGCCGATAGCGAGTTTTGAACTAGGACTTTATCAATGATGATCTGAGTCAGTAGCGGGTTCGCTAGGCCGAAGAGCTGAATGAAAAGAGACGCAACAAAGACCTCGATGAGGGCGCGTTTGTGCTTGCGGATCGCTGGAAGGAACCAGCGAAAACCGAATTTCTCTTTCTCATCCTCTGGCAGCGGACGAGTCACGAGAATGTTGATTTCCGCCTCATTCCCAGCCAAAAAATCCGAAAGCGGCATTCGTTGGGGACCTTTTTGCGGATTGGCGAGGCAAACAATTCGCGGATTGGCCTCAAAAATGACGCAAAGGGTGCCATCCCACGATAAAAGGGCCGGAGTTTCTATTCTAGGAAGATGGTTTGCCGGTATTCGAATGAGTTGGGCTGCAAATCCGGCTAAGGACGCCACTGTGCCACATGTGTTCAGTGTGGGCTTTTTGTTGTCTTGAACCTCGTTTTGAAGAACGCGGCGAAGGGCTTCTTTGGGAAATTTTTTATTATGGAATTTCGCCAGCATTTCAAAGCAGGCATTCGCTTCCTCGATCGGCCCGGCTTGTGTTACTAGGGATGGATAATCAACGACTGGATCGAGTAAGGTTTCCGCAGATGGAAGGTGAGGTAGCGCGGGGTCAGTGACCGCAGGGGTAGAGCTAATTTTGTTTTCCGCAAGGAATCGAGCCGGCAGGCCAATGCGGCGGACCAAACCATCGTCGGGACTCCAGCGCAGCCCGCGCGATGGGCCTGACGCGATCCACCAAAGATAATCTTCATTGGGTTCTGTTGCGCCCGTGCCGTTCAAAAGACGAGCTTCGGAGAGTTGAGACCGAACGATTCGTGCCGCTTTATCGATGTCGAGCGCATTGCGTGAGAGGTCAGAGGCGAGAAGGCTATAGAGCTCGGGCGCAGTGACGCGATGCTCTAGCGACGACTTCAGGTCGGGCAACTGGTCCAGGAACTCCAAAAAACGGGGAGTTTCGACCATCAAGCAAAGCGCCTTCTCGGATACCGTGGCTGCCTCGACAGGAGCCCCAGCGAAGCACGATGCCATACCGGCAATCTCTCCAGGTCGGAGAGTCTGGATCAGCTCGGGATGAGAGCTTTCAGGCCCCACACCAAGAATGCGAACGCGTCCTTCAAGAAGGATAAAAACGGCATCGGGAATCTTGTTTGGTTGGATGAGCACACGACCGATGTCGGCGTGGACAAGCCGACCCGAAGCGGCTAGCGAAGATAGTTGCTGCGATGCAGTGCCTTGGAGAGGGCCTGGCAATGTGGAGATTTTTGCGGCAATCGCGCCGACGGTAGATTCAAGCTGTTGGTCTGCCATGAAAACGTTCTTCTAACCAGATGTGGACTAGTTCATCGACCATTTGCGCCTTCATGGCGTCGTCGAACTCTGCTGGGAGATGGTGATCCACTCTGGCAACCAGATACCACTCCGCCACTGAAAAGGGCCGCAGAACCTCGCCAGCTGGCGCGGACTTTAAAATGCCAGCTAGACCGGGATGCATCGAGCCAAACGCAACGGGCCCGACTATCCCGGCGGTGTAAATTTCATTTCCGCTTGCATAGTTGGGGGCCAACTCGGCAAAGGTGGATTCCCCTTCCTTAATTCGAAACCACAACTCGCGGGAGAGTCCCTCGTCCTTCGTGCGCAAAAGGGAGTAAACCACTCGATCAAGTCCGGGTTTTCTTAATTCGAAGCGTTCCTCGGCCTGTGGTTCAAAAAGAGTTTTTTTCCAAAGATCAATGCGGGCGTCCCTCTCTACGGTCGATTTCAATAGTTCTGGAGGACACCCAACAAAGTCCGAAGGCACCGGGAGAGAGGTGATGGGATCGACTTGGTATCTTTTGCAAAAACCCTCCCAAGCTGCATCGAGAGCCTCGGGTTCGGGGGTGAATCCGGCACTGGCTTCGTCGAGCAGTCGAGCCCTCAGAAGCGACTTCCATAGCTTGTAGCTTCCCAGTTCCGTTGATTCGATTGTTGATCCAGTCTGTTTTTCCATTTGTGCCATTTCCATTTATGGGGCAAATACCCTAATCCGCAATCAGGATGTTTTCAAGGCCTCTCCGAGGTAACGGTTATGGAGATGTTGGATTTCAAAGAATCCGGCATGAGCCATGGAAGGCTTGTAAATACGAAATGTTTTCATGATTCCCAGTGAAGCGGCACTCTCCAGTGGGCCAGCAAAGCTGCAGTCCCCGTCCTGAAAGGTGGGAGATGAGGACCATTTTTCCATCTGTCGGGCATTAAGGAAAAAACAACCGGAATGGGGGTTCGTCCAACGCTCAAAGGTGAGGGGAGATCCCAAAACCTCAGATTCAACAACCGTGCGGTCGCTCACATCTTGCCACTTGGCCGTAAAATCCGGTCGCACCGGACCATCAATGTAGAGCTTGTGGAGAGGTTCAGTGGGCGAAATCTCGTAACGGTGTGGCAATAGCGTCGTCTCATCGCCAAACTGGGAGTTAAACCAAAGCAGTTTTTGCAAAAACTGGGGGTCGGAGATCAAAAGATCATCTTCAAGATAGCAGTAGAGGTCGTACTTACCAAGGTGAGCTTGCAAGATCTGCTGGCAGGCAAAACCGATTTTCATGGGCTCGGCCTGGACTGGTTGATGATGAAACAAAGAGGCTATGGGGGCAAGTTGGTTGAGCAAATGCGAGTCGCCCACAGTACAAACGGCTACATCCAGCAAAGAGGCAGAACAAGAGTTCACTTTCATCAAACGTCCGTTTCCTTTGCCGGGAATATGTTCGTGAAGGCAGTATAGGAATGCCTGCTTGGGGCCAATGGCTTGGTGAAGTCCGGTGATGCACCTTGCTAGAGCTGCGGAGCGGCGCGTGGTATCGGGCCCCGTGGACCCATAGACCCCAGTGCCTCGGGCGTTGTGGAAATGAGGAATGGTGACGAGAATTCTCATGTTATTTTAACCACGGAGAACACGGAGGACTCGGAGGGAAAACGGAGGCACACGGTCTCAAAAATTTCATCTCTAATCATCAAAACTCTGAGGTCTCTGTGCGCTCTGTGGTCAAACCTATCTCCGCGCATTCATCAATCCCGAGAGCCAAGCCAGCTTATGCTTTAAGCAGGATGT
>CAYRTN010000015.1:0-17714 GCA_964427235.1 uncultured Chthoniobacter sp.
CGCCTACGCCAACCCCAACTCCTGATGCGCCTACGCCTACCCAATCCCAAGCTACGGTAACTCCATCATCCATGCAACCATTTGGACCTCGCGATATGTCAAAGTGTGCCGATGAAACTTCGACGCCTAAATCTAAGTTTCCAGAGTTTGCAGCCCGCGATATGTCAAAGTGCCCTCCTGAAGCGCCTGTACCTACGTCTACGCCAACTCCAACTCCCGCTCCTCCAACCGAAGAGACTCCCGCTACTTCAACCGAAGAAACTGCGGCTGAAGAGCCAGCAGTAGTAAATACACTGCCACCTCAAGCAGTTGAACTAGTTCGTGTTCCAAATGATGAACCAACTCCTACATCATCTATAAGAAACTTGAATCCTATCGAAACACCTAGACGAACAGAGTTTAGTCCAACTCCAGTCGCAGAAACTACGCCGCCACCGCCAGGTCCTGAAACTCCTCCAGTTGAGACTCTCTCGTCGTTTTCAATTCCGATAACATCTTTACGAAACTTAAACCCCATTGAAATTCCTAAGAGAACAGAGTTTAGTCCTACATCAGTCGCAGAAACTACCCCGCCGCCGGTAGAGCCAGAGCCGGTACCGCCAGCACCGGTACCACTCACATCATCCGTAAGAGACTTGAATCCTATCAAAGCACCTTCGCGGAAACAGTTCGGTCCTACATCAATCGCAGAAACTACTCCAGCACCGCCCGCACAGCCAGCACCGATACCTCTCACATCATCCGTAAGAGACTTGAATCCTATCAAGACTCCTTCGCGGAAACAGTTTAGCCCAACATCAATCGCAGAAACCACCGCACCCGCACAGCCACCTACAGCTGTCACATCATCTGTAAGAGACTTAAATACTGTTACAACCCCTGCACGGACAGAGTTTAGTCCAACTCCAGTATTATCTCGCGTCCCAGATGATACCCGACCCCTAGCTGTACAGCCAGCTCGTCGCAAAACAATGCGTGTTCCTTCAATCAGAACTCGAGCCAAACCTGCACAGAAGGTTGTTCAAGAGCACCCTGACAAATACTACCCTAATCCAGCACTTCGTTAGGTCGAAAGCACTGGTAAAATGAAATAGGCAAATTCTTCAATATTGTATCGATATATGCGTTTGTAGCTTCATGTGTACATATAAATACGTCTTTTGTTCGTGTTGCGAGTAAAAGACGTATAATCTCGTAGTGTTCTTTTTTGGTAAAATCGCGCATACAGACGTGAACCGTATTACCGTTATACAATAACTGTTCACGTACGGTGTTCATTATTTAATACGAGTTCAGTTTCTGCGTATATGGGTTCTCCTTGAAGGCTGTGAGCATTTCTGGTCCATTACGCTCAACATTAACATCCTGCTGTAGAGGCTGATTGTACCGGAACGAACCGAGCTGTTCGGCACTGGTATTAATAATCTGCTGAGGCACATTCATGCGAGTTGCACCAGTCAACATACTGTCCATATCGTACTTAGACTGCACTGAATACTGCTCAGCACCAACTGAAGTACCAGTTCCAGACATACCAGCAGGCCCGGGGCGTCCCTCGGCCGTTAGGCGCATGAACTCCTGGTAGGGCTCCGTGAACGCACGAATGTAAGAGTTGAATGTACTTACTCCGGCCGCAGCAGGAGTTATCTGGGTTGCAAAGGTAGATTCACGAGCCTGCTCCTTCATTGGCTGATCAGCATACACGCGAGCAGCTGTCTGTGCGCCAACCGCGGTATTCGCACGGTCCATACCCAGTACCTGGTAACGGTCAGGTCTGTTCTTCTTTACATCTGCCTGAATGCCTGGCTGAGTAATGAATGATGCGCCAGGAACAACAGGCTGGTCATACGTCAGCTTCTCCTTACCAACTACACGAATCTCATCAGTAGTCTTGGGCATTGCGTATTCGCGCATATCTGCCTGGTTGAATCCGCCCTTCGGAATATTCGTGTAACCATCGTTTACTCCAGGACCGACCTGAACTTGTTCGACTGGGAACACGTTATTCATACGCTGTCCAGTTACCATACGAGACTGTAGAAAATCTGTCTCATTCTGATTGCCAAACGGATTACCAACGCCGGGCTTAGCATCAAACATCGACTTGACTTCCCGCTTTTGGAAATACTCTTTGCCAGCACCAGTGCTACTGTCCAAAATCGAGTTTGTCGCACCAGAATACATACTCTGCGTTACACGAGGTCCAAAGAATGGTACTTCATTTGAATGACCTAGAGCCGGAGGTTCCTCTCGCTTTTCTGGAGTTTCTTGTTGGGTCATTCGGGGTAGCTGGAAATCGAAGCCTTCCTTATCAGACTGCTGACTTGCTAATACATACCCCAAGGTACCAAGCCCGGCAAGTAGTGCTAACTCAATCATCTTTGTATTTGAATCTTACTTTTTATTGTTAAAGCATACCCCACATAGACCATCCGTTGCGATTGAATGGATCCACCTTGATTTTACCAGATTCTTTCTTGAGCTTATTGACTAACTTCTGGTCGACATCTGACCCAATGGAGATAGGATACTTTCGATTATTGCAACTGGGCTTGATTCCATAACAGTTGACTCCGAACTTTGTATTGGTATCAAAATATCCACCATTGATTCCGGGGCGACCACATCGAGTGCGTCTCGTGGTATCAGTTTCCTGCTGGAGTTTCTTCCATGTATTCTCCTGTATCGGGAACAGCGCCATGCCGCCTACAGTCCAACCATATCCACACCACTCAGCCCCTTTTGAATGCGCATCTACAACCTGATCGTACGTTGCGACTTCCGCGTTATATACTGCGCACACAGATGGGGCCTCTTCGTATGTGTAGCGATTTCCTGCTACAAAGAATACCTCCTGCAGACGCCCAGGTTCTACCGGTAGCTTCCATTTACTAAATATGTTATCCGATGCTACAGGTACTACCGTGAGATTCCAGTCAGATGGTAAAAGGGGGTTTTCGAGTACTTCTGCCACATATATTGCCATTCCAACAAGTGTTACCGTCACTCCAACAGCCATCAGACTATACGTTAGCATATATACTGTGATGACTAACGCCAGTACTGAAAGCAGGAACAAATACGTCTCCATTATTCATCTAGTCGATAATAAATCAACATCCGCATAGTATTTGAAACAGGGAATTGTTTTGGACTGTGTTCGCGAATATTCATGTCGTCTAGGATATACCACGAACTTCCGGGTGGCATATTTCGTCCGTAAGTCCACCAATGGGCCCCGTTATAACAAACGACCGACGACAACGCATACTTGTGCTTATTAAGAATCATTATGCTAGAATAATCAATAGTCGAGTTTGAAAGAGGTGCATGGAGTAGGATACATTTCGGAAATGACCCAATAAGTTGCTGACGCGTACCACCTTTTGCTTTACAAGACTCACATTCCCATTCATCTATGTCGTATGGTTCAACCGTCTTTGAAATACAGGTTGCTAGAGGAACATGCGAACCACTCACGGAATCGAGTGAAAACTCTACAACTGAATCTTCGCGTATGCTCTTCTTATTACATGCTTTGCATACCATAGAGTGTGCGATCTTGAATCGACACAACTCATCCAGAAATGGAAGCTTATCGCACAAGTATTGAAAAAGCTCATGACTATCTCCAATATCTAATCCAGCAGGCATAGTATCGGTTCTCACGGCTTCAAAGAAATCTTTCAATCCGTGCTCTCCTTTTGACTTCCAAATAGTATACAGACATTGGTCAATCACATTCTTCTTGTCAAACGTATTCTGGTCATATCTCTGTTGAACTTCCGGAATACGAAAGAATGCCTGCAATGCTGCATTAACCCAACAGCTTCCACGATAGTTGTGAAGTCCGAACATTATCTAATATACGGAAGTCTTTCTGTAAGTTTAGTGATGGATTTTTGAAAAATCGTTCAAATAAGGTTCTGGAGGACCATTTGTAGATGGAAAGTCGGGAGCCATATAAGCGGGATACGTAAAGACGTTCATATATGCTGCATTTTTAGTTGCAGTATCTGTCCGGAACTCTCCGTCATCAGGATACTTTGCATCTTCCCCATCATGACTTACCTTTTGGTATTGACGGCCCCAGCCATCTCTTATCGGCCCATATACATCTGGATAGACGCGTTCACATTTTTCACGATCTAATCGTTTAGGACCGTAAATAGGGTGTTTATCTTCCATGCGTTCTCTGCGACGCATGAACCATGCCGTAAGAAGTACGCATACAATAAATATACCAAAATATAGGACGGCCATTGTTATTTTATACCAGTTTTAGTTCTTAGACTATAATAACCATGCCAGTTACATCAGTTTATCGACCTGGCGGAGGAACCGGTATTATAAGTGACCCAGTATGGGGCAGACAAGGACCCAAAGGAGATACTGGAACCCCTGGTGTAGCTGGTGCGTTTCAACACGGTAATGTACTTGTTGTAGACGCTATATATGGAAACGATACTGCTGCAAATGCTGCTTCTCCGTATTTTACACTACCATTTCAAACAGTACAAGCAGCTGTTGCAAAGGCTACATCTGGAACCACTATTTGGGTATTGCCAGGAACATATACGCTTACTTCTGGTATCACCATTCCAGATGGATGTTCTATTCGCGGACTAAGTGTTCAAACATGTGTTCTTCAAATGAATGTAACCTCATCTACAACGATGATTACGATGGGCGCGAATACTCGCGTAGAAGACCTTACAATAAACCTTACATGTACTGGATCCACAAATAATGTAGTTCTCAAGGGAATCGTATTTCCCGATGCAGGAGGACAGAGTACATCGCAAACTGCTAAGCTCCGAACGTCTGTTGTGACTGTTCGCAACTCGGCAATGTCTAATACACTTACTTCTGCTGTGATTGGAATAGACTTCACTGGAACAGGAACATTTACAACTTCATCATTCTCATTCAACAGTGTAAAAGGTTCTACAATCAATGTGTTTTCGAATGGAGCTGGAAATAAACGAGGTCTTCTCGTGTCTGGCACTAATCAGGTTAGTACGCGCGACGTGAACGTCTATGTGGCTCAACCAACTAACACTACTTCAACTGGATCGTATGTGGGTGTAGAAACTAATAGTAGTGGAAATGGGTCCATTCAGTTGCGTACTACAACCGTTGGAACAGTTACACCAACTGGCATAGAAGCATATACTGCATCAGATGTCCTACAAACTACACCAGCATCTTTAGACGACCCAACATATTTAGCAACTGCGGGGATTCAAATAGGTCCTGGAGTAGATTTAGTGACTAAAACTGCAGGAGGAAAGACGTTTTCAACATATAACTACCCTACAACGCTATATTATGGACTAAAAGGCGATTTGAAAACTGGTGGTACGAACGAAGGATTTATGTGGCCGGGAACTCAAAAGTTCGAGAACAATGTATTTCCAGATAGAGATTTAATAAGTCCCGCGTTTTATCGAGTCCAACAACCGTTCATTTTATCCGGTATGATTGTAGCTATGAAACTCAAACCACCTGGAACAGATGGTTCTATCACTACAACCATATCAGTTTGGAGAACACCATTCGCTACTGGCACTCTTGAGCTTGTTACAGGTTTTTCTCTACAACTTACTGGAACAGACACATTCAAATCATACTACAATAGTTCTGTGACATTTGCAGCGAAAGATTTAATACATGTAAAAATCGTCTCCTCAGACTACAATTCGACGGTAGCACACGACGTAGCCGTACAGTTAGATTGCTTCTAGTTAAAACTGAATAGGTATAGTGTTTGGTTCAAATCGGCAACAATCGTGTCGCGTATGTTGATTAGATCCGTATCTGTCTTTTTTAGCTTTTTTGTCAAATCGGTATTCAACCAAGCAATGGCTTCCCGAATCATCTTTGTCGCTTCTTTGTCGGAATGATTGCGCAGATGAATAGTTGATGTCTTTCCACTCAACTTCGGACGACCGTACTTACCAATATAGACCTCTACAAACTGGTCGATATTGGTATCCAATTTTGGCAATAAATCGTTCGTTGCAATATGGCGAGGATAGTTCATAGTCTGCCAATGATACAGCTTCACCTGTTCACGCAGAGTCATCATCAAATGAACGATTTCGGCCGACATTTTACTTCTTATACTGGGGTAAAGTTTTATCAGTAGGTAGTGGTTGTGATGTAAACAGTCCACTAACAATCGCTTTATTGGTCGGACTAACGCCTTCCCATGAACCAGACATTGCGTCATACTTTGCCTGTAGTTCCGGGTTAGCAGGAGTCAGTTCTTGAAATCCAGTCCACCAAGTAGTTTTACTGTCCGTAGCAGGGTATTTGTTTCCAGGCTGTTCCGAACATATTGGGGTCATATCTTTTTCGACTGCTGCGGTATATCCCAGCCAGCTTGATGTATCCATTTGTTAGTTTGTTCGTATAAAATAAGAATGGTAAAAGAGGTGAAGAATACCGAGGATGTCAAAAAGCTGATGAAATCCGCGAAACCGGTTGCTATATTTTTCTACATGGAGACCTGCCCTCACTGCCAGGTGATGCACAAGCCTTGGGATGATCTCGAAAAGGAAATGAAGGACGTCGACTTTGAAAAGGTGGAAAGTGAACATGTTCCAGATGAACTTGGGATTTCCGGATATCCTCATTTCATTCTTATTCAGGACGGTAAGCAGAAGAAGAAAGTTGGAGGTGAAATGTCAAAGGAAGACTTAAAGAGTCGTTTGTTCAGCGGGGGTCGGCGGCCCACTTCCAAGCGGCGTCGTTCCCGTCGGCTTACACGTAGACGTCTTAAGGTTGTGCACGGAACCTCGCGCGTTCACGTATCCCTCCGAAAGTAGTTTACCACCACGAGAAGGAGGTGCAGATGAAAAATCTTCCTCATCGTAACCCTTAGCTAAGAACGACAAGAATCCATCCTGATCATTTGGTACACGTGCTGACTGAAGCGTGTGAAATGTTCGCATAGCCTGTGTCTGGTCAAACAAATCAGATGTGTCCATGTGAATCTCACGCGTTTTACTGAACGCCTTGTGTATGGCGTTGCGCACTTCCTTATCCGATATCGGAGCCGCATCTGGTCGGTTTGGATTATCCTGAATTTCTGTTAGCATAACGTTCATGAACGGGTTGTCGGGAGTTGGCATGGTATAGTTCTTGCTAGTTGGTTTTGCAAATGAGTCCATGAATGCTTCTAACTTCTTTCCCTGTGGAAACAACTGATGTAGAACAATGCTCGCCAACGCAACGATTGGGATTGCGTACAAGTAAGACTGGTTCTGTGTGCTGACAAATAGCAGCACAGAGGAATACACTGTAAAACGAACAACAGAGTTAAGCGCCTCTGTGGTAGTCATAGACTGAATAGGAACAAAGCGTGTCCATGTATCGGACCGGAATAAGACTGCTGGATCCTTGAACCAAAACTGTTCGGTCATCTTATTCTAACGCTGAGTTTTTTCCCTTTGTTTTCTCTGTAGACGCATAAGCATTCGCTGACGCCGAGCCTCGGGGGAGTTCGACATCATAACTCCAGACCCAGCGTTATTTTGACGACCTCCAAGCATTTCATTAAACACATTTCCAAACAGACTTTGAACCTTAGCCTTGATGCCCTCAATATCACTCATCAGCTGTTGCTGTGTCAACTGACCTCCTTCAAGCTTCTGTTTAATCATACGCTGGACTGTTGCAACTGCCTTTTGCATAACAGGATTCTCTGGGTTCCGAACCATGCTCAAGAGCTCGGCAGGATTATCAAGTGAAATGCCTAGTGATGGAATATCAATCTCTTCCAAAATATCGCCAAAGACCTTTGCACTACGAAGATTAGTAACATACTCAAACATCTCCTGCAGATAATCTTCCGTCTTTTCATCATTCAAAACACGGTCTACTTCATCACTTGCTTGGCCAGACGAAGACCATACAGACTTAACGGTGTTCAAAATAGTCCCTACCTTTTCCTTGATGTCTCCCTGAAAGAATGAAGCAAGCAAACACGCGGGCAGATGCTTCCAAAAACAATCATCAAACTCAAGCTGCGAAAGGTTCACGCCAAACAGAATACGGTCTAAATCAAAAAAGGTAGCATCCTTCTGAATCAACTTTAGCACTCCGGAATACATAGCCTCGATTTCACGAATGTTTACCTCTTCACTGACTTCATCAAACTCAACTGTCGGGTACAGAGTCATGAGTTCATTTCGAAACTCTGTAAACGATTCCATTTATTGTTTGTGCTCAATATATCTTAAAACTCTTCATCTATACTCATTTCGTAAGAACGCATCATACTGCGGTATGACTCTTCTAAGTCGGTAATAATCCTTTTTGCTTCGGATAGGGCGGACAGAATACGTCTGCAATAATCAGGGACGCCGAGCTGATTATACGGAGCCGGTTCGAGAACTGCAGATACCAGCTTGATTAGCCGGTCGTAAGTGCGCTCCATAGTATTCTTATGTTCATCAAGTTTAATCCATTTTAGCCCCGATTACCTCCGCGAGAAGCCATTAGCTGTTTATCAGAGTCAGACAGGCATACGCATCCCTGATCAGTGTTGAATGCGGAAGGGCAGCAGCTTTGCGATACCTTGGGGTCGTACAAGAACATCAGATTACCGTTCTGCGTCTCGCCGACAGGAGATGCCCCCTCAGGGGCCTTCTCGTTTGGGAGCCAACCAGAGGCGCCGGGCTGGCTCTTGCTGTCATAAGGACCCATGGAAGTACCACCGGACGGAGCACCAATCTCCTGCTGCATAAATGTTTCGCGTGCAGCGGGAGCACGGTTCGCCATCATATAACGGCAGGCAACGGCCGCAAGAAGGACGGCTACAAATAAAGCAACAACGAGTTCAGTCTTTCGCATTTGTAATGTGGTTATGATTTTTTAAATGCTATGAGTAAATGTCAGTCGACTGGGCAGCCGAAAGTGAAGCCTCTGAGAGTGATTTGAACGCACGTATTAAAACGATTCTGGATGACCTGCGTAATAACGAACAGGTTCTAAAAGCTATTTCCGATTATGCAGAACAAACAAATCTGCCTCCGGATCTTGAACAGGTAATCAAGGATAACTTGTTTAGCAAGGATGAACAGGAACGCATTCTTCGGGCTCTTGCGGCTCAGGAAGGCAAGGGTCGTCGTAGAAAAACTCGCAAGACTCGCCGGAAACATGGAAAACGGATTTCATCTCGCAAGTAAATGAGAGGTAACATTGCAAGATGGATTATTCTCAACTATCACTGGTTGAACTGAAGAAGATAGCTAAAGAGCATACTCCTAAGATTAAACAGTATTACGTTAAGTCCAAATCTGACCTTATCGCAATCCTGAGTATGCCTACGTTTACTCGTGAAATGATTATAGATAAGATGACTATAACAGAACTACGGAAAGAAGCAAAGAGCAAGGGTCATACTAATGTTTGGAAGATGCGTCGAGATGAACTCGTCGCCCTGCTAAATACGAGCCCTGAAGAGAATGATGAGGATGATGATCATACAGAGAAACATGATAACCCACAAGAAAGTGAAAGCGAGGAGGTACGGGTATAAATAGGACACAACCTTCGCGAGTATAGGTCGCAGAATGTGTTGTTCAAAATAACTTTGAAACTCGACAGAGGTGAAAAGGCCAACCGGATCTGACAGAGGGTGCTTTTTCATTCTTTTTTGTCTTGGATTTGATATAAACGGTAAGATGAAAACCTCTCAGAGCACTCGTTTAGCACTTGTTCTAGGTGGTGTGGTTGTTCTGGCGTATCTGATTAGCTCTTATTCATCTGCGAAGGGCGTTGTTGGCGAGGGTCTTGAGGCGCCTGCCACTGGATCAACGGCCCCTCTATCCGAGGCCGGACCTGTTGGGGCCTCTAGCCACAGTCTAGGCGGAAACGCCCAGCCATCTGAGTCTGTTCAGGGTCGCCACCCCTCATCTGCTGCGACGTATTCCGAGTCAACTCTGAGTGCCGCTGAACTCCTGCCTAAGGGTCAGGTCGGTGCGTCTTGGGCCGCCGTGAACCCTTCTGGTGGCAGTGATATCAAGGGCCAGAACTTCCTGGACGCCGGCTACCACACTAATACGGCCATCGCCGGTGTCTCGCAGACCAACCGCAATGCGTCTTGGGACATCCGCTCGGAGGCGCCTAACCCCCAGGGAACTGTCGGTCCTTTCCTGAACACGACGATTGAATCCAACCCCTTCAAGCGTGGTCTTGACGCGTAAATAACCTAAATAAACAACAATGCTACCAGCCGCTATTCTTGGTACTGGACTTGTGATTGCGTATACCGTAGGAACTGGGCCTAATAATCTTATAAGCGTTCGATCCAAAACGAACGGTAAGACATATCAGGTCCAAAACTTACCCGACCATCAAGAAGCTGGTGAAATGATGGCAAAGATTCACGACAAGTTAGACCGTCTGATTTCAAGGTATCGCGATGATCCAAATACACGTGCGGATCCTCGAGTTACTACCATGATTGAACGTTTCAAGCCCGAGAATATGTGCGAGAACAACATTGATGCAAATACAACCTCGTATTCAGAAAATAAAGGAGAACGTATCGTCATATGTTTGCGTGATAAAAAGAAGCCTTATCCATTTGTAGAAGAAAATACAGTTATGTTTGTTGTGCTGCACGAGATGGCACATTTGATGACAACTTCAGTTGGACATACTCCAGAGTTTTGGGCTAACTTCCGACGTATCCTCAAAGACGCGGTCAGTGCTGGGGTATATCAAGAAGTGAACTATGCGCGTGAGCCAGTTGATTACTGTGGAATGCGAATCACAGAATCTCCTCTTTAAGTAAGATGTTTCGAACGGAAGTTCAGGATGTTGTAAACAAACAACGTTCATTCGTGTCATTTTTCCCAGACGATACGATTGAGACGGTTCGGCAGCACATTGCTATTGCCGCTGATACACATCCTGACCGTTTATTTATTTTAGTTGGAATCACTCGACCTCCAAACTACTACTCGCAAGATCCTCGTAACTGGGAGGCGCTTTACAATCGCCTTTCGTATGGTGGGACATCTATACTGCGTCCTGCGTTTTCTACATACCAAACTCAGTATCGTAATCCCCCAACATCGTTGGAGTTCGTTGAATATGGCCGTGAAGAATGGATGGCAGTACCAGATGCCCTGAAGCCCATTTATTCTCCATCAGAACCCTTCACTGAATATTACGTATTCGGAACACAGGAAGGCATTTCATATGTCATGCCGTTCGAATACGACTCAGTATTGACAAACAAGATTCCTGCTGCTGCGTACCCGATACCGCAGCGCACAACACTTGTTTCGACGCTGTATCCCAAGATAAGCGGATTCCTCTACAAGGTATATGAAGATACTGCAGAAACCGTACAGAACGTATACTTTCCCTTTCTTCGCTCAGTAACGCCTCCTCGGCTAACCGATGAGAACATTCAACTCATTCAAAAGACAACTCGTAAGCTTGAACAGATTTTGGAACTCCCTGCCCCCGAACCAACGAACCTAACCATCTTGCGTACTCGCGTTCACGTTCCATTTGTAGATACTGATTTTGGTTCGGCGATTCGAACTAGATTCGAACAGATGTTTTTTGGATTGACAGTCTCGAAGCAAATCCCGTATATTGGATTTTTCACATCAAGTTCCGAAACGATGCGTCATAAGTTCTATGTGGAAGACGAGAAGTCAAAGATTCCTTATTTGGATATGAAAGTTTGGGATACCTGGTTGACAAAGTCTCGCCCAGCTCGTAACCGACCCACCTTGCTATTGTATCGCGGTAAGTCTGCTCAAAACTTCGATCGTATTGCGATTACCTCCACCGACATGATTATTTCAACATATCGTTCCGAAGGAAACAAAGATACGATTGATGAGCTTAACTCTAGCATGAACGACTGGTTACTAACATTTGATTCGATTATTCCATTCTTAGACCCAAAGGATATTGTTCCAGAGCGCTGGGACTTGCAGGATATGAGTGTGCTTGTGAAATATAAAAAGAAGATTGATGAGTATGATTTGAGAAGATTTAACTGTATATCATTTTTGTACGATATGTCTGATGCAAATACATCTACATTCCGTTTGCTGCGCACAGACCATTCAGTTGACGGATTGACCAGTTTGGAGGTTAAGGTACTGCAGTTGCTCAAAGAGCGTCCGATACTGAACGTCGCGGATATTCAAACTGAACTGGATGTTCCGGCAGAAACAGCAAGAAAGCTACTGACAGATATGGAAGTTCGTTCGAACGATGATCCGGCTATTTTAGATAAATCATTCCGGGGATTCCCAACTATCCAGGTAGGAACTGATACACTGCTATTATCATCGATTAATCGCCTTGAACTCCCTGTACAGTATGCAAGTATTCTGCGTTATATCATTTCTGAACCTGACGCTGCACCACTGGATGCTGTATGTCCCAAGCGCATGGAACAAGTTCAAGTAGAGGCCGCTGTTGCTCCAGTTCAACCTGTAGAAGTTGAACAGGCATTAGTCGATGAATATGCAGATTTGTTTGGATACCTTGGAGAAGACGCTGAAGAAAAGGAAGTTGAAAGTGTCCCAGAATCTACTCCAGAACCAGAGTCGCAAAAAATACAAGCCCGTCAGTCTCGCACGACGCTGTACAACTATTTTAATACCCGGTTACAATCATTCGATTCAGACACATTTGACCCATCGGATGCCCAGTATCCTAAAAAGTGCGAACAGAAGCACCAGCCTATTATTTTGAGTGAGGAGGACCTGTCTCGGTTATCTACTACTCCGTATGATCCCCGCAAGTATCTAGAAGAGAATCGAATGTTGCCAGTAGAAGACCCAAATGGAATAACTATTTGCCCAGAGTACTGGTGTATTAATGATGAAATACCTCTGCGAGAAACAGACCTGCTTACCGAAGGCGGGTCCCAACGGTGCCCAGTTTGTAAAGGAAAAGTGAAGCAGAATAAAACCGATAATCCTCGAGAGTTCACAGTCATATCCCGCGATAAAGCATTCGGGTTTCCCGGATTAACAAAACACAAATCTCCAAAAAATGACAGGTCTATGCCATGTTGCTATAAAACGCCCGAATCAAAGAAGGTGAAAGATATAGAAGAAAAGTACTATGTAATCAATGAAACAAAGTTAAACGTTCCAGCTCTGCGTTCAGCAATCATTCCACGTGATATACTGGATTCACTGAACATCAAAGAATCTTACGAACTGTTTGGTGATAAAATCAAACGAATCCAAAAGGGATTGTCTGGATTCTTTCGCGTTGGACTAGGTAGACCATCTGAAAATCTACCAGCTCTACTAGGCATAAAAACTCAAATACCCAGTCCAAGCGAATCAATCGATTCTGTACTAAAATGTTCATTCTTATCCACGTGGACGCACAGATCAGATTCTAATTTGGGGGATATTGAGAAGGAACTAGCAGACAGGTCTTTACCGAATGAGTTGGCAACGCTTATTGCAGGTATTGACGAAGCATACGAAAAGAAGGAGTTATCAATCATGAATGAACTTGAGTATGTATGTATCGTACTGCAGTGTGATATATACCGAGTATTCATGGATAAAAAGACACTCGGTTGCGTGTTTTATTCTCCGATCGCCAAAGCACGCACGCGTGGGATCATTGTTCTACAGTTAGGCCAGGAAATAGGAGTCCTGAGCTATGTATCTCGGGTTGCCAATACACTCACATTCAAATCAAATGTATTTGCTGAACCGTTCAAGAAAGAAACGACAGATGAACTTGAAAAACTGCGCAATCAGGCCTGCTCTACACCAGTACCTTCCTTGAAAGATGCGATTGGGGCGTACGAAGAGATTGCTCCAAAAATAGATGATGCTGATTATTCGATTATACTAGACCCTCTCGGAAGAGCACAGGCCCTGTATGTACCCGGACGCCTTATTTTACCTTTCAGACCATCTCCAGTTCCAGTAGATCCGCCTACGCTCATTGCTGGATACTCAGATGTTGAACTGCCCGAGTATTATGAGATGCGAGACTTCTTGGAAATAGCAGAAGGCTATTCTGCTGGATACAAATGGAAAGAGGATGTATCCGATATCGATGGTCAGCGTACTGAAATTGTTATATCATCTGGACTGCGAGTTCCAACACAGCCCGACGAAGACGAAGAGGTTCCGGAAGGCGAGGTTGTACAAACGGTACAGGACATAGGTGAAGATTTTTTGGTATTTGGAAAGCCAGATGAAACTCTCAAACAAACATACAGTGAAGTGTCGTATGCTTCTGAAGTGTTTGATTTCTTGATGTTTGAACTATCGCGAGATTTAGTCGAAAAATATCCAGACCTAAGACGAGCTCTGTCTCCAGCACAACCGAGTCGGGCCGAAGTAGAGCCCCTGTTGAAAAAGTGGTTCAACGCAACAACCAAGTTTGTTGATATTCGTACAGCGGATACGTTTGTATCGAAGGTACGACAGCCGTGTGGCCAGTTTACTACAAAAGATTCCTGCAAGGGAAATGTATGTGGATGGGATGGAAATGTGTGTAAGGTAGAAGTGAAAAACTCACTGAAAAAGGATTCGATGTTTGGACGGTTGCTAACAACAATGGTTGATAATGCTAAGCTGCGCGGTGTAGTTCTCGATGGACGCAGTACGCCCTTTTTCAGTACTATTTTGTATGTCGAACTCCCCCACGAACTTATTGTGACAGATAATGAACTACATGTTCAAACAGGTAGACAAAGTAAGTAAAGCTACGACTGTTCCACCTCCAAATATCCCTACGACCATCCCTCGGTAAAAAGATCCTATTTGGCTGTCTAGTAGTTCAGATTGTGTTACAAACTCGCTATATTGGGTTTCCATTATTAAAGATTCAGCAGAACATTATCATGAATATTACACGCATACATGACCGTGAATGCGATTCCGGATGCGACTACTAGCATTCCAGTGAAACATACAAACTCTGCAAAACACGTAGCCTGAATCTCCTTTACATTACTCACCAGAGTCTCGTACTTTTGCTTTGTCTCGATGAGTTCCGCCTGAAGAACTCGTACATTCTCACGCTCCTTGATTATGATATCGATGAGTGCCTCGTTAGACTGCTCAGTCTCCTTGAGATCATCCTTGAGCTCCTCAATCTCGTCTGCCATATCAGGCTCAAACTCGGAATCCGTGGACACAGTTGTAGTATCGTCATCTGAATCCAGAATCTCAATAAACTTGCGCTTGACACCGGTAACCGTCATCTTAGTAGGGCCAGTGCTAGAACGAGTAGTAACAGGCATCTTGTGATACTATAGATTGGTTTCGTAGACTTAAATCCGTTTTATGGATTTATTTTCCAGTGCGACAGAAATTCCCAAAACGGATTTAGGCCTCCAAAACCATTCTATAATATCCCTATACGCTAATATACATTCAAGATGTCTGATATTGAGTCCAAGCCCAAGCGTGTTATTACGGAGGAGCAGAAGGCAAAGATGAAGGCTGGACGCGAGGCTGCAAAGGCTAAGCGTGAGGCTGAGAAGGCGGCTGGTACTGAGCCTACGCCAAAGGCCACTGTCTCTGAGTCCGAGACTGCATCTACCACCTCATCCAAGACTAAGCGTGTTATCACCGAGGAGCAGAAGGCAAAGATGAAGGCTGGACGCGAGGCTGCAAAGGCTAAGCGTGAGGCTGACAAGGCTGCTGGGATCGAGACTCCCAAGAAGGAGCGCAAGTCAAAGACTCCAAGCGCACCTACTAAGTTTGTGCTGACCAAGGAGATGTGGGAGGCAGTTCTAGATGAGGTAAAGAAGGATTTGAATGTTGAGTTTATGAACTATGTTAAGACGAAGATTAACTAAAAAGTACAAACCTATTCAATCCTAAAATACAAACACAAGAACATTTTTAAATTACATTGACTTAGTCATAGTTTCACACAGCATGGTTATGTCCTCATCTTCATTATTCTTTTTCCATGTAATCAGGTCGTCCATTGCATTTTGAGCCCGTTCAAACTCGGGCTTACCATGCCATGCATTAATCGCACGGGAAATGTCGTACAGACTGAAGTCATGTGCATCCATGTACCATACAAGAAACTCTGGATCACGAATGTAGTACGGAAGCTGAGAGACTCCCAAGTTGGTTGTATAGTCGAGTTTTAAATATGATTCAACCACTTCATGGTCATCGTCATAACAATCCAAATCATCCTTCATGCTCCATGTTGGGTTTGCATCCATGACTTCATCGAACGTCTGCCTCCAATCGCAGAGCTGGTAAATCCTCTTGTGCGAATGATTGATTACAAAGTACGCCATCTTGCTGATGCTTATCCCGGACTTAGCTGTAAAGAATCCATTTTCCGGATACCGATTTACATTCAAATGTTATGTCTAATACATACATACATACATGAAGTCGTGGGGGAAGCATATGATCATTGATGCCGCGAAGTGCTCATCAAACAGTATCCGATGCGCTACTAATATCAATAACTTTGCAAAGACGCTTGTCAAGCGGATTGACATGGTGGCATATGGCGAGCCTCAAATTGTCATGTTTGGAACAGGTAATAAAAAAGGATATACTCTAGTTCAGCTAATTGAAACCTCAAACATAACAGCACACTTTGTAGAAGAGACGGATGACATGTATCTTGATGTATTTAGTTGCAAGGATTTTGACCCCCACGTAGTTACGGGAGTAGTTGCGGAATTCTTCAACCCTTATGCCGTAGAAACCAAGTGCTTCGAAAGACAGGCGGAGTTGCGCTAACTCGCCGTCCGGTTCCGAAAAACGGATTTGATAACTCCAGGATAGAGACAGCACACCTGAAACAAGATGGGCAACAGTATTCCCACTCACCGCGACCATGTGCGCCAACGCCATGAGCAGCAGATATTGGAACTCTATGCAGCCGCGCAGTCCCGCGTTCAACCGGTCGCACCGCCACCAGTCGTACCGCCACCAGTCGTACCGCCACCAGTCGTACCTAAACCGTCATATGACGAGTTAGTTGTGGCTGAGGCGAATCGGCGGATTGCACGGAAGGTATATGAAGAGGACGTCGCTAAACAGATGATTATTATCGCAGAAAACCAGCACCGTGTAAAACAGGAAGAAAGGTTTGCAAAATTGGAAGAAAATATGCGTCATCGGCGTGAAAAGCGGGAGGCTGAGAGAAATATCAAAAAGCAAAAGCAGTTGGAGGAAAATAAGCGGCTCCGTGAGCAACAGGAGGCCGAGCGCGCGGCAAAGGAAATTGAAATAAAGCAGTTTGAGATGGATGCGGACGTGTATGCCGCGGAGTTGATGACGAACTTTCAAAACGGCTTCAAGTATGAAGACTTGGGGAAGGATGAAAAGGGCAAAGAGCTCAGCAAACTTTATAAGTTTCACAACCGTTTCATGCGGATTGCAAAAGAGGAATACGCCACAAAACGCGATAGTCTGCTGCTTGACTACCTAACAAAATATTACGCAGTTGTTCGGTTCATGCCTGAATTCGGATATGATATTAGCCAGGCATGGGGATGTGCGCGCAACTATGTCTGCGAGTAGAAATATTAAAAACAAAAAACATCAAGCCCAACTTTTTCCATAAAATGGATTAAAGAGATAGCACAAACTATCGGCACAACAAGATGCTGTGCAAGGCTTGCGATACTAATATTGCAGTGTGGAGTGTCTGCGTGGACGAGAAGCGTACTACAACGTTTGGCGTCTGCGATG
>CAYRTN010000016.1:0-16910 GCA_964427235.1 uncultured Chthoniobacter sp.
TGTCAATGAAGTCAACAATGATGATGCCACCCAGATTGCGCAAGCGAAGTTGCCGGGCAATGGCGTGCGCTGCTTCTAGATTTGTTTTGAAAATGGTGTCATCAAAATTGCGTGCGCCCACATAGCCACCTGTGTTCACATCCACGGTGGTCAGGGCTTCGGTTTGGTCAATGATGAGGTAGCCACCTGACTTTAATTCAACCCGGCGTCCTAAAGCTTTGGCCACTTCCTCGTCGATTGAATACAAATCAAAAATAGGACGTTCACCTTTGTAAAGTTGAAGTCGAGTTGCTGAAGCCGGCATGAACTCTTTGGCAAACGCGGACAAGTGTTCAAATTGTTCTTTGGAGTCAAGGCGAATGGTTTGCGTGCCTTCGCCAACAAGATCTCGCAAAACTCTTTGCAACAGAGTTAAGTCTTGGTGAAGCAATGACTGAACCGGAAGTTTGACAGAGGCATCTTTGATTCGCGCCCAAGTTTTACGAAGGTAAGCAATGTCTTCGCCCAACTCTGCGTCGCTGGAATCTTCTGCATTGGTTCGCAGAATAAAACCACCGCCCTGCGCGCCCACCAAAGTTTGCAAACGAGCTCTTAACGCGTCACGCTGGTCTGATGGGATTTTTTGAGACACACCAATGTGGTCGTCTTGTGGCAAAAAAACCAAATGTCTGCCTGCAATGCTGATTTGAGTTGAAAGCCTAGCGCCTTTGGTGCCAATCGGATCCTTGACCACTTGCACCATCAAGGCTTGACCTTCAAAAACTTGCTTCTCAATAGGAACCAAGGTTTGACTGCTGCGTGCAACTTGGGGCGGCTCGCCCTCAGGCTGTCTTTGCCAGACATCTGCCACGTGCAAAAAAGCCGCTCTCTCTAGGCCGATGTCAATGAAGGCTGATTGCATGCCAGGCAACACACGGGCTACTTTTCCAAGGTAAATGTTACTGACCAAGCCACGCTCTAAAGAACGCTCTACATGCAACTCTTGAACCGCGCCCTGCTCCACCACCGCAACGCGGGTTTCTTGGGGAGACCAGTTGATCAAGATGTCTTGCTGCATGGATTCAATCTTTGCGTTACCGCAGTGGAATAAAAAACTCAGACATTCTTTTAGGCGGCAAACCATGCGCTAAAGCTTCAGCGCCAATGCTGTCCATCATCTCTTGGGTCACGCCTTCTTTGTGGCTGTAGATTTCCATCCAGGTTTCGATGCCATCTGGGGTGGCTTCTGGTCGTTGCATTAACACGGCACTGAGGCCAGACCATTTTTGCCTCAATGCAACCTGAAAGGCTTCAACACGCGGTCGCCACTGAGCGTGTTCAGCAATGGGTAACTTGTAATAAACAAACAATGTTTGCATGATCAATTCGGTGCTGTGAATAATTTGAAGGCTTTATTTGTCTTGACCCATACCTGACCAGCGCTTCACCAAATCTGTTTCGATGTCAAACAAATCAAGGCAGCGGCCCACCGTGTGGTTCACCATATCATCAATTGACTGGGGCCGTGCATAAAGCGCAGGAACAGGTGGCATCAAAATAGCGCCATTTTCAGAAGCTTGCAACATGGTCCGAAGGTGCCCGCTGTGAAGTGGCGTTTCACGAATCAAAAGCACCAATCTTCTGCGTTCTTTTAGCACCACGTCTGCGGCTCTGGAAAGCAAACCACTTGTCATGCCGTAGGCTATTTCAGACAAAGACTTGATGGAACAAGGCGCAACCACCATGCCCATGGTCTTGAAGGAGCCTGAAGAAATGGTGGCGCCAATATTTTTAGCGTTGTGCACTTCGCTGGCCAGCGCCTCGACTTCTTTCACGCTCATGTCTAACTCTGTGGCCAGAGTCATGCGCGCTGAATCGCTCATGACCAAATGAGTTTCAATGTCAGAGTGCTGCAAAACTTGCAAGATGCGAACGCCATAAACAATGCCAGATGCACCACTGATGCCGACAATCAATCGCCGTGGGTTGGAAGAAGAACTAGAAATGCTCATAGGTTTGCTTGTTGTGTCTTTGGCGTCTCATCAACCCGCTTCGTCTGGCCTGAATTTTGATTCGGCTTTGACGTCGTTGCGTTGTTGCTTAAGGCTGATCTTGCCATTTTCTAAATAACGACCCGTGGCTGCCCGCGCTGCTGCCTCGTCCCATTGGGGCAGCCAGTCGCCTAGGGAGTATCCAAACCAGGGCGCTTGGGGGCGGAGTTTAGGCAAGCCAAGCTCTTCCCAAATGGCCTTCGAACGCTCCATGTAGTCTTTGGTAGGCAAGGCCAAGGGAGGCATGTCGCCTTTCATGGTGGCGTCCATGAGGAGGGTTGAATCTTCCTCACCATCATTTTCTCTCTTGGGTCCGTGGCCTTGACCGCGGTGGTCTAGGGTTCGGACATCTGCAGTGGGGTTCATGCGGTATGCCATGGCCCATAACAAAGCGTCTGCATTGTCTGGATCAATGTCGTCGTTCACTGCGATCACAATCTTGCCGCAATCGCCTTTGAAAAAGGCTGCGCCATAAAGTGCACGCCAAATTTCTGTTTTGGGGGTTGTCTTTTCAAAAGTGACAATGGTGACCCGCAACAAACCCGTCAGAGGTTCATGCAAGGAGACTTTCTTGACACCGCGAATGCCCAAGGAGCTTCTCAAATGTGCCAAAAACAAAGGCTCATAAGCCACGCGTTTGATGACACTGGATTCACTGGGCGCAACCTGACTGATGTATGAGGGAATGACCGGCTTGAATCGATGCGTGATGGCCGTGATCTTCATGGGCAAATTGAACTCTTCCAATGCCACATGGCCATGCGATTCCCCGAAGGGCGCCTCGGGCTCAAGCATGTCTAAATCAATTTGCCCCTCAATCACAATTTCAGCTTGCGCAGGCACACGCAATTTCACTGTTCGGGCGTGAGTGACTTGAATGGGAACGCCAGCCAAACCACCGGCCACGTCAAATTCATCCATGCCTATCGGCAATTTTTGCGGGCCCATGAAAGCCACATAGGGTGGGCACCCCAAAACAACGGCACATGGCATGGTTTTGTGACCGGCCTTCTTCCAAGCTTGATAATGCAAATAACCACCTGCACCGCCCACCCGCGTGGCCATGCGAACGACCATTCGATCGGGGGCTTTTAAAGCACAACGGTAGGTGCCCATGTTTTGCACGCCAGTGACAGGATCGACCGTGATGACGTTGGTGGCTGTCAGGGTTGGAGCGCTGTCAAATCCTGGCGTTGAAATGGGAATGGGCAACATGTCAAGGCCCTTGCCTTCGCCCAGAAGATCAGCGCCGTCATGGACCACCTCTTGGCACTCGGCGTTGTCAACCATTTGAGGCGCAATGGGGTTGGCAATGGCGCGGTCCCAGCGGGCCTGAATTTCCTCAACAGAAGAACCCATGCCAACGCTGTAAATTTCACGATTGGCGGCCAATGCACCCACCACAACGGGTATGTCGTATTTGCGGCCTTGCGCATTGACAATGTTGGTAAACAAAAATGCTTTTCGCTCAGCCTCATCCATGCCACCCACGAATTGCCAACGAACCAACGGATGGAGCTCGGAGTCTTTGTCGATAGGTCGATCGATGACTTGCAACAAGCCACGCTGTTTCAAGGTTTCTAAATGATCGTGAAGATCTGGATAGCCGGTTTTTGATTGACTCATGACTGCAAATTTAAATGAATGCGCTGATGATGCCCGCTTAAAAGTTCGCCTGCATCTGACATAACCCGAGAAATACTCACACTTAGGATGGCGCAGAGGCCGTCCACCCCATGCCTGCCGCAAGTTGATCGATCGATTGCTCTGTATCTTGCCCCTCCTTCAGCAACCATTCACAGAAGCCTTCAATGACGGGGCTTTCTTGCGCACTGAGAGGCGCATTGGCGTAGTAGCGTCGTTGTCTTGCGGCCAGCAAGCCAAAGGGCGCGCACATGCGTCCAGCAATGATGTCATCGGCTACCAAGAACAAAGGCACAAGGACGACTCCCAAGCCTTCTGCTGCAGCCTGCAAGGCGAAATACATTTGCTCAAATTGCAAGTTGTGCGAGACCCGCAAGTCGGCTTGTCCAGCCATAGGCAACCATTCTGACCATGCCATGGGTTCGGTGTCATAACTGATGAGCGTTTGTTCGGACAACGCCTTGGGGCTGTCCAACTGGCCGTTTTCCATCAAATCTGGGTGGCAAACCGGCACAATGGTTTCTGTCATGAAGGGAACCGAAAGCATGCCAGGAATAGGCTGATGGGACCCCCGAATAGCGACGTCATAGACACGGTCTTCAAAATTAACGGGCGCGGTGGAGGTTGTTAATTTCACCTCGACGCCACCTCTGCGCCTTTGAAAGGCTGAGATTCGGGGAATCAGCCAACGCATGGTGAAGGTGGGCGGTGCACTGATGCGCAACGCAGTGGGCTCGGTCTGCTCCAACAACTGCATAGACGTGACCGCGATGCGGTCTAAGGCGGGCGTGACAGCTGCCAGAAAAGTTCTGCCGGCATCTGTGAGGCTCAATTGCGATTGAGCACGGTTGAACAAACTTGTTCCCAACCAGGTTTCTAGGGTTGCCACCTGTTTGCTAACGGCGCCATGCGTGACAAAAAGCTCTTTGGCTGCCTTGGTAAAGCTGACGTGCCTTGCGGCGGCTTCAAAGGCTCTGACCGCATTCAAGGGTGGAAGTTTTCTCATACCCCTATCTTACCTAAGCTTTGGATTTCTTGCTCAGATGTGAGTTTTACTCGACATCTTTGAAATAAACTGGTTAGCACAGCCCACAGAATGGGTAGAAACTGACATGACATGAAAGCAGCACCATTTGATTACGTTCGAGCCCAAAATCTTGCTCACGCTTTAGACAAGCTGAGCGAGAGTGGCGGCGATGCCAAATTGATTGCTGGCGGCCAAAGCTTGGTGCCCATGATGGCCATGCGATTGGCTCGGCCTGCATTATTGATTGACATCAACCGATTAGATGAACTCAAAGACATTGAAATTCAAGCAAGCTATGTCAAAGTGGGCGCCGGCGTTCGGCAACGCGACCTTGAGTTTCATCCCCAACTTCACTCACACCTTCCTTTGGTAGGCAAAGGCATGCAATGGGTAGGTCACGAACAAACACGCAACCGCGGTTCTGTCGGTGGCAGCTTGGTCCATGCCGACCCTTCAGCAGAGTTGGCCTTAGCAGCCTTGGTGCTTGAAGCGACTTTCAAGCTTGAATCTAAATCTGACGGGCAGCGGCATTTGAAGGCGGATGAATTTTTTCTAGGCCCCATGTTTACGGCTGTATCTGACACTGAGGCCCTGACTCAAATTGATTGGCCTGTTTGGCAAGGATCGCACGTAGGCACTTCCTTTGAAGAAACAGCCATTCGCAAAGGTGACTTTGCAATGGCATCTGCTGCCTGTCAAATTCAAACCCATGAAGATGGTCGAGTTCGTCGCATCAGTTTTGGCATTGGCGGCGTTGATGGAACTCCCCTTGTTTTTACTGAACTGGCCAAGTCTTTAGAGGGTCAAGTTCTTAGTCCTGAAAGTGCGCTGCATGTTGCACATGAAGCGGCTCAATCTAGTCAGCCAGGCAGTGACATGCATGCCACCGCAGCCTACCGCAAACATTTGGCTCAAGTGCTGCTCAGCAGAGCACTTCAATCTGCTTATGCCGAGGCATGCGCCAACACCCAAGCGTCCAACATCACATGACCGCTCCAAACACCCTTCTCAAATCGATTCAAATTCAAGTCAATGGCACTCATCAGCACCGACTGGTAGAGCCGCGCACCAGCCTGGTTGATTTCATCCGCGATGAGCTCGGCCTCACGGGCACACACGTTGGCTGCGAGCACGGTGTGTGCGGCGCATGCACCGTCTTGTTAAACGATGAACCCGTTCGCTCTTGTTGCATGTTTGCCGTACAAGCCGATGAAATGCGTGTCACTACGGTAGAGGGCTTGGCCCCCGAACGCGGCGTCATGACAAAAATACAAGATGCATTTTGTGAAAAGCACGCACTCCAATGCGGCTACTGCACACCCGGCATGCTCATCGCCTGTCACGCATTGGTTGCAGACAACCCACATCCAACGGAAGACCAAGTCAGAGATGCCATCAGCAGCAACATCTGCCGCTGTACTGGCTACCAACAGATCGTGGATGCCGTGATGTATGCCACTCAAACTGAGGGCAAGTGATCATGAGCAAAAGCCCCTTTCGCTTTATTGGCAAGCATCGTCGCGCTGTAGAACACAAAAGGTTTGTGCTGGGCCAAGGTCACTTTGCTGCCGACATTCAGCTTCAAGGCATGCTTCACATCGCCTTGGTTGCATCCCCTTATGCCAGTGCCAAAATCAAATCCATCGATGTCAGCCAGGCCTTGGCCATGCCGGGTGTGCATGCCGTCTTAACCGGTGAAGAACTTCGCCAAAATACCGAAGCCATGCTGCCTGGCGTCGATGCACCCCAAGTCACGCGTTATCCGATGGCATTTGATGTCACACGCTACGCTGGCGAGTGGGTGGCTGCCGTTGTGGCTGACACTCGCGCCCTGGCAGAAGATGCGGCAGAGCTGGTGGTGGTGGACTACGAACCACTTCCAGCCGTGGTCGACCCGCAAGAAGCCTTGCTTCCCAATGCCACTTTGGTCCATCCAGCGCATGGCAGCAATGTGATTTTTCATCGGCATTTTGTGTGGGGCCCTGTGGACCAAGACTTCGCACAGTGCGACCATCAACTGAGCTACCGCGTCAGTTGGGCGCGCAATGCCACCGTTCCAATTGAGACCTTTGCAGTGGCTTGCCAATGGAATGACTCAACAGGCATTTTGGATGTTTGGGCTTCCATTCAAATGCCCAAATTTCCAGATCAAATGGCCAAAGCTTTGCGCCTGTCGGGCAATGCTGTGCGCGTTCATTTTGATGTCGACGTGGGCGGCAGTTATGGCGTTAAGCGCGGGTTGAAGCACTCGGTGTTGGTGGGCTACTTGGCGAAAAAGTTAGGTCGCCCCGTCAGATTGGTCGAAGATCGATTGGAAAACATGCGGGGCGGAGACATGCAAGGCCCTGACCGCATTTTTGATGTCACGCTGGGCTTTCAAAACAATGGCGAAATTAAATCCATGCGCATGAAAGCCGTGGACGACATTGGCGCCTACTCTGGCCGTTCACCTTTGCAATTGGGAAAACCAGTGGGTGCCATTGTGGGCCCCTACAAAATCAACAGTGTGTCGTACGACGCCATGGCCGTCATGACCCACAAAACACCCCAAGAGGCGGTTCGTGGTTTTGGTCAAGCCCCCACAAACTATGCCATTGAAACAGGCATTGACAAAGTCGCACGCTTCCTCAAATTAGATCGCATTGCGCTGCGCCGTCTTAACATGATCGGCAAAGATGAGTTCCCCTATTTAATTCCAAGCGGCACATCCTACGATTCAGGCGACTACGACACGGTCATGACGAAGGCCCTCAATGCGGCCTCTTACGAAGAATTACTCAAAGAACGCGATGCCTTGCGTGAAGCCGGCCAACTGGCCGGCATCGGCATTTCAACCTGCCTTGAGCCTTCAGGTGGTAACTCATCTTTTGAGCCCCTGTTCAACCCTAAAAACGAAACCACCACGTGGATGGATTCGTGCTTGGTTCGTGTTGATTTGTCGGGTTCTGTGACCGCTTTAATGGGCACCTCCACGTCGGGTCAAGCCCATGAAACCATGGTCTCTACCGTTGTTGGTGAAGTGCTTCACCGTGAACCTGACAGCATCCGCGTCTTGCATGCCGATTCATTGAACGCACTGCCCTCAAACAGCCCTGTGGGCAGTCGAATGGCCATCATGTTAGGCGGTGCAGCTGCGGGTGCAGCCAAGAAAATCAAAAATAAACTGCTGCAGATTGCTGCACACAACTTAGGCGTTGCACTTGAACAATTGGACTATGAAGGTGGCCATGTTCAAGTCAAGAACGAGCCAGAGAAAAAACTATCTTGGGATGCTTTGGTTGAAATTGCTCACCGAAAATTTCACAAATTGCCACAGGGTATGGAGCCTGGACTTCAAGAGAAGTTTGTGTGGGAAGTTCCAACAGGCGGCATGTTGCCCACGGCAGACGGCAGAGTTCAAATGTACCCATGTCACTCCTTTGAATCGCATGTGGTTTTGGTCAGCATTGACCCAGGCACATGCAAAGTGACAGTGCGCAAATACGTTTGTGGTCACGACTGTGGCGTCATGATCAGCCCCGATGTGGTTCACGGCATGACCTACGGCGGCATTGCACACGGACTGGGCGCCGCCTTGATGGAAAAATTTGCCTTCTCACCAGAGGGACAACTTCTAGCGGGCACCTTCATGGATTATTTGCTGCCATCGTCGGCAGAGGTGCCAGCCATTACCATCGTTGACCATTGCACACCCTCACCTCTCACTGAGTTTGGTCAAAAAGGATCAGGCGAAGCGGGCTATTTAGGCAGCCCAGCTGCCATCGCCAGCGCCGTCAATGACGCCTTGTCCACACAGGGCGCCAAGATTGACCATTTGCCCATGACGCCTCAGGCCATCTGGTCTGCTCTCAACGCCGCAAAATCAACAGCATAAACACTTACCTGAAGGGCCAACTGACATGACTACCCCCACCCACTTGCTTTCTGGGCCTGCTGGAAAAATTGCAGTTCATGTGTCGGGGCCCACTGACGGCCCTGCTGTTTTGATGACGCACTCCATCCTTTCATCTAGCATGATGTGGCGTGAACAAGCCAGCTTGTTGGCCGCCACTGGATGGCGTGTCATTTGTGCAGACACCCGAGGCCATGGCCAATCTGAATGCCAGACCCAGAGTTGCACCATGGACGATTTGGTGGCCGACAGTTTGGCCGTGCTTGATGGCCTGCGCATTGATAAAGCACACTACATTGGCCTGTCTCTGGGCGGCATGAGTGGCGTTGGATTTGGCATTCAACATTCAAACCGATTGCTCAGCTTGGTCTTGTGTGATTGCCGAGCCGACATGCCCGCACCGATGGGAGATGTTTGGAATGATCGAATGGCAAGCGCCACCCAAGATGGCTGTCAAAGCCTGGCTGTTCCAACCACAGAACGTTGGTTTGGCGCTCCGTTTCTAGCTTCGAACTCAACAACGGCAAAAGCATTTCAAGACACCATCTCTCAAACACAAGTTAACGGATTCTTAAGTTGTGCAAGAGCCATCCAGGGCCTGAACTACTTAGATCGCATCTCTCAGATCAAAGTCCCGACCACTTTGATTGTGGGCGCAAACGACGGCCCCCTTCCGCAAGCCATGCAAGACATGCAACAAAAAATTCACCGTTCGCATTTGGAAGTTATTCCTCATGCTGGACACTTGCCTAACATTGATCAACCCCACTTATTTAACGCAGCACTGATGCGTCACTTTTACCATCACATTTCAGAAAGTTAAGCATGAGCGACCAAATCAAAATTCAACAAGATGGGCGTATCTTGCGCATCACATTCAACCGTGCTGAAGGCAATGGGGTTTCAGACAGCATGGCAGCAGCCTTGTCAGAAGCCGTTATGAATGCACACGAAAATTCCGACTGCGTGGTCCTTGACAGCGTTGGACCCGACTTTTGCACGGGACGTGTGCGTGATGCAGATTTTCCGCCCTCACCTGAAGCCTATTCACGCCGCCCTGAATACGACTCCATATTTAACAGTTACAAAGCTTTGCGCAGCTGCACCGTACCGGTCATTGGCGTGATCGAAGGCAAGTGCATGGGTTTTGGTACAGCCATTGCTGCCCTGTGTGATGTGTCATTTGCCAGCGACACAGCCACTTTCAACATTCCTGAAATTGCGCACAACGTCATGCCCACCATGGTCATGTCAGCCATTTACGATCGCATGAACCGCAATGCCATTTTGTACATGGCCTACTCGGCAGACTTTATCAGTGCCACGCAAGCGCAGTCTTATGGCATTGTCAGCAATGTGGTTGCGCAAGCCCAACTCCATTCAGAGGTGAAACGTTTTTGCGACACCTTGCTCAGCCGCCCACGCCCAGCTATTTTGGGTCTGAAAGAATATTTGCGTGTGGCTCCCCGCATGGACGAGCAAGGCGCCATTGACTACGCAAGAAGTTTGCACTCCATGGTCAACACATCAGCGGCCATGAAGAAAAAAGCGCATTGAACGTCGCATCGAACATTTCACAGTTCAACAGAAAGTAAGCACATGGAAATTTTGGGACAGCAACTCATTTCTGCGCCTCGTCAAAAAGTTTGGGATGCCTTGAATGACCCGCTCATTTTGAAAGAATGTTTGCCTGGTTGCGAATCTGTCGAGCAACTTTCTGCCGAAGAATTTAGAGTCGTCATCAAAACAGCCATTGGCCCTTTAAAGGCGCGTTTTCAAGGCTCGCTCAAAATCACAGAAGCCAAAGTACCTGAATCCTGTGTCATGCATTTTGAGGGCCAAGGTGGTGCCATCGGATTTGGCAAAGGAACCGCTTCTGTCACTTTGAAAGAAGCCGCAGATGGCACAGATTTAACTTACGAAGCCAAGGCTCAAATTGGCGGTAAATTGGCGCAAGTAGGCTCCAGGCTGATTGACAGCGTTGCTAAAAAAATGGCCGACGATTTTTTCAAGGCATTCCAAATTGCTGTGGGCCCCAAGCCCACTGAGCAGATGACCGTAAAGGCTGAGTCTCCCAATGCGGCCCCAACTTCGGGCGCAAACTCACCAGCCGCTCCCCGTCTTGAAAGTTCGCCACAAAGCCCAGAAAAAATGGTGCCCGCTTGGTGGCTTTTTCCAGCTTTTGTTTTAGGAGCTGCCATCATGTTGGCAGGTTCGCATTGGATGCATTGATTTTGTCAAAAAATAATTAGGAGACATGCCATGACATTAGACAGAGATTGCCGAAATTTGCTCAAAAGTGGTTTTGCAGCCCTTCGAAACTTGACACTCCTCGGCTTGGCCGCTTTGTCTGTTTCTGTTTCAGCGCAAACCACGCCGGCACAAACTACAGCTGCTCCAGCCATTGCAGGCGCATCCATGCCTGCCAATATGAGCCTCATGCAATACGACAAACCTGACCGGGCAGAAAAGATTTTAGAAGCGGCCACCAAGGAAGGCACGCTCACACTTTACACAGCATTTCGGCCCCAAGATTTGCCTTTGATCATTGCCCCTTTCGAAGCCAAATACGGCATCAAAGTCAAAGCGTGGCGATCTGGCAGCAACAACGTCACGCAGCGTGTGATCCGCGAAGCGGCAGGCAGAAGGCCTGAGGTCGATGTCATCATGATGCCCGCCAGCGAAATGGAAGCTGTGTACCGAGAAAAACTACTGCAACCTGTGACATCGCCTTTAACCAAAGACCTGATATCCATTGCATCACCAACGCATAAAAACTGGGCCACCGTATTCATGAATGTGACGGTTCATTCTTACAACACACAACTCATTAAGAAAGAAGAGCTTCCAAAGACTTTCAATGACTTGCTAGATCCTAAATGGAAAGGCAAGTTAGGCATTGAATCCAAGGCAGAAGAGTGGTACAGCAAAGTGATCAGCGTCATGGGCGAAGAAAAAGGCCTTAAATACTTCCGCGAATTGGTGGCCAAAAATGGCTTGTCTGCGCGCCTAGGCGCATCCTTGCTGCACAACCTTGTGATCGCCGGTGAAGTACCTTTGGCACTGACGGTCTACATCGATTTACCAGAAAAAGACAAAAGAGCTGGCAAACCTGTGGATTGGTTTTCCATTGACCCCGTCGTTGCGCAGGGCTTCAACATGTCTATTGCGCAAAAAGCGCAACATCCCAACGCCGCTTTGCTCTTTTACGACTACATGCTGTCAAATGAAACTCAGAGATTATTGACATCATTGCATTACTACCCTGCCAGCACCAAAGTGACCAACCCATACCCCAACATGAAGATTGAAGTGGTCGACCCTGTGGCCACCATTGACAGCTTTGGGAAATGGACGAAATCATTTGATGAAGTCGTTATCAAGAACTCAAGCTCCAAATAATTACTTGGATTCACCATGAAAAAAACGATCTCTGCTACAAAACCAACTACAGCCAAATCAACAGCAGCCAAGACTGCTAAGACCTCTAAATCCTCGCCTTCAACACTGCGAGGCTACCGTGATCTTCACGAACACTTGGCCGAACTTGACAAGCAGGGACTTCTAATTACCGTTGACCGACCCATCAACAAAGACACAGAACTTCACCCTTTGGTACGTTGGCAATTTCGAGGTGGCATAGCCGAGCCAGACCGCAAAGCATTTTTATTTACCAATGTGGTCAATGGCAAAGGAAAAAAATACGATATCCCGGTGGTTGTAGGCGCACTGGCCGCAACACGAAAAATTTACAGCGTCGGCATGGGCTGTGAAATTGCAGACATTGGCAAAACTTGGAGCCATGCCATTGCCAACCCCATCAAACCCAAAGTTGTTACCGATGCACCTTGCCAAGAAATTGTCATCCAAGGCAAAGAATTGTTAAAGCCTGGCAAGGGCGTCGACGGTTTGCCAATTCCCATCTCGACACCCGGTTGGGACAATGCACCCTACACCACTTTGTCGCAGTACATTACAAAAGACCCAGAGACTGGTATTCAAAACATGGGCATCTACCGGGGGCAAGTCAAGTCACCCACTCGCTTGGGCATGAACCCCTCGCTTGAGAATCAACCGGGCATTTATACGCACTGGGAAAAAGCCAAAGCGCGGGGCGAACGTTTGCCTGCCGCTGTGATTTTGGGCTGCCCACCTTGCGTGGCTTTTACTTCGGCCCAAAAGTTATCGGAAGATACTGATGAATTGCATGTAGCGGGTGGCCTAGCTGGCGCACCCATCCATGTTGTGAAGTGCAAAACCGTTGACCTCATGGTTCCAGCAGACGCTGAGATTGTGATTGAAGGTTTTATCAACACAGAATGGTTAGAGCCCGAGGCGCCTTTCGGTGAGTCGCATGGTCATGTGAATTTGCAAGAGTTCAATGCCTACATGGAAGTCACAGCCATTACGCGCCGCAAAGACGCCATTTTGACCTCCATCATTTCTCAAGTCACCCCTTCAGAGTCGAGCCTCATTAAACGGGTTGCCTTAGAACCCGTCTTCTTGAACCATTTGAGCAAAGCCATGGGCATCAAGGGTGTGAAAAAAGTGGTCATGCACGAACCGCTCACCAATTTACGCAAGGTGATCTCGATTGTGGTCGATCGAAAGATGCCGCAAACCGAGGTTTGGCGAGCCTTGTATGGCGCCGCCTCCTTGTTACGTTCTGGCGGCAAAATGGTCATCGCAGTCAACGATGACATTGACCCAGACAATGCCGACGCCCTGCTTTGGGCCATGAGTTATAGGGCCAACTTTGCGCTCGATTTACAAGTTCTGCAAAACCGCGACCCTGGCCACGGACCTCGCAGTCCTCGAAACAACGGCATGGACTCCTCCTTGCTGATTGATGCAACCCTCAAAGATCATTTTCCACCGATTGCGTTGCCGAAAAAAGAATTCATGGAGAATGCCAAGGCCATTTGGGAAGAGTTGGGCTTGCCTCCATTGAAACCTGAATCTCCATGGTTTGGTTATTCTCTGGGGGACTGGAGCGAACGCAATGAGCAAATGGCTCAGCGCGCGGTCAAGGGCGATTACTTTGTGACGGGTGAAGAAATTGCAAAAATGCGTCGCAAAGATGTCGCCATGAACACCGAAATTAAACATGTCATGGCAGACGAGGGCCGTCAAGCGCTCCCTGCAAAGAGCAAGTCCAAAGTCGCGGCCAAGGGCAAGAAATCCAGTCTCAAGAAATAATTGACCAACGCAATTTCTAAAGGTTTCAGATGGAAAGCGTCAAACAGAATAAATTGCTAACCGAAGTTGGCCGAGGTACGCCCATGGGCGAACTCATGCGTCGCTATTGGCAACCGATTGGCGCGGCCGTCGATCTTGAGAGCAAATGGACCAAGCGAGTCAGATTGCTCGGCGAAGATTTGGTGATTTTCAAGGACCGACAAGGACGCCTTGGTTTAATTGCCGAGCAGTGCCCACATCGCCGCGCCTCTTTTGCGCATGGCATCCCCACCGAAAATGGCATTCGCTGCCCGTACCACGGCTGGGAGTACAACGCGCAAGGCAAGTGCATACACCAACCCAATGAGCAAGACAAATGCGCCTTCAGAGACAAGGTCAGCACCGATGCCTACCCAGTCCAAGAAATGGGCGGCATGCTGTTTGCCTACATGGGGCCACAGCCCCAGCCGCTTTTGCCGCGTTGGGATGGTTTTGTGGCGCAAGGCACCATTCGCATCATGGGCCGCACCATTCTGCCGATCAATTGGCTGCAGATCATGGAAAACTCTTTAGACCCTGTGCACACCGAGTGGCTGCATGGTCACCACTATGAGTTCTTGAAAGAGCAAGAAGGGATCAAAGTCGCCATCAGCACACGCCACTTGAAAATTGATTTCAAAGAGTTTGAATATGGCATGACCAAGCACAGGTTATTGGAAGGCCATTCGGAAGACGGCGACGACTGGAAAGTGGGACACCCTATTGTGTTTCCAAACATGCTGGCGGTGGGCAATGGCGATGAAAAGTCTCGCTATTACTCATTCCAAATGCGGGTGCCCGTAGACGATACGCACACCATGCACCTTTGGTTCAACGCTTATGTGCCGCCCCAAGGTGTAGCAGTGCCCAAGCACCTTCTCGAAAAAGTTCATACCTACGAGGTTCCCTTTATGGATGACAAGGGAGAATACATTGTCGACAACGTGGATGGGCAAGACATGATGGCCTGGATTTCCCAAGGTGCCATTGCCGATCGATCATTGGAAAATTTGGGGGCCACAGACAAAGGCATTGTGATGTACCGTCGCATGTTGAAACGCGAAATGCAAAAGGTTCAAGCGGGCATTGATCCGATGGGCATCGTTCGCGACAGCGCTCGCAATGAACGCATTGACCTGCCCAATGAGAAAAAGAAACATCACAACAGCGATGGCTTCACCAGCTTCATGATGCGAACGCACGCTAAGTACTCACCCATCGCCAACGACTTATCAAAGTTGTTTGAACCCCACCTCCACACAGCCAAATAAGCACCATGCAAATCAATGAGCTCAAACAAAGACTGATCGATGCTGGCCATATTTTGGAAAATGCAGGTCAAGGCGACTTAACCCGTGGCCATGTGTCCATTCGTTTACCTGACGACCCTACCCACTTCATCATGAAACCCCACAGTTATGGGTTTGATGAAATCACACTTGAAAACATTGTGCTGTGTAACCTTGAGGGTGAAAAAGTAGGCGGTGGTGGACGCAAGCACAGTGAGGTTTACATTCACTCCGAAATTTACAAAGCCAGGTCAGAAATTAACAGTGTCATTCACACGCACCCCACCTATGCCGTTGCGCTGTCTGCAACCAGTCAGGCTTTAGAGCCCATTAGCCAACCTGCAGTTGCCTTTGCAGATGGTCTGCCCTATTTCAATGACGCCATTGACCTCATTCGCACACAAGATCTCGGCCGCGGCGTGGCCGAAGCCTTGGGTGCCTGCAAAGCAGTTCTCATGCGAAACCATGGCGCCGCCATTGTGGGTCAGAATGTAGAAGAGGCCACCATCTTGGCCATCATGCTAGACAATGCGTGCCAAATACAGCTGGCCACCATGGCGGCTGGCGGCATTGGTGAAAAGTTCACGTCCGAGCAAGTGCAAAAGTTGCACCATGACATTACAAGGCCTGAGCAATATGTCATTAATTTCGAATACCTAAGAAGACGTGCCATTCGAAATATGGCATCCTAACAACCGTACACGTTTTTACTCCGCTAATTGACTCTGCAACTCCGAAAAGGAACCCTCCGATGCGCACCTTCAATACCCTTTTAGGCACCGTGTGTTTGGCAATCACTTGCGGTTTTTCACAAGCCCAAACAGTGGACGCTACCAAGCCCCTTTCCATTCAAGAACTGGCAAACTACCAAGGCGCAGACCGAACCGCCAGACTCATTGAAGGCGCCAAAAAAGAAGGCAGTTTGGTGGTCTACCATGTGTACCCTGCTCTCACCAACATCATGAATGATTTCGGTAAGAAGTACGGCATCAAAATCAAATCTTGGCGCGCAGGTTCTGAAGCTGTTCTCCAGCGCCTCACCAGTGAAAATCGGGGCAATAAGTTTGATGTCGACATTGTCCAAAACAATGCGCCCGAAAATGAAGCTGCGTTCAGAGAAAAACTTCTGCAAGACGTCTATTCACCCTATCAAGCTGATTTGTTAGCACAGGCTATACCGTCTCACAAACAATGGGTAGGTATCACCGTTGACATTTGGACGGCTGCTTACAACACGGACAAAATTAAAAAAGAAGACCTGCCCAAAACCTACAAGGACTTACTTGATCCCAAATGGAAAGGTCAACTAGGGATTGAGGGCAACAACCACGCATGGTTTGGCGCCTTGATGGGCAAAATGGGGGAAGACGAAGGACAAAAATTGTTCTCAAACATTGCAGGCACCAATGGCATTTCCAACCGAAAAGGTCATTCGCTGTTAACCATGATGGTGTCTTCCGGTGAAGTTCCTTTGGCACTCACTGTCTACAGCTGGAACCCCGAGCAATTGAAACAAAAGGGTGCGCCTGTTGAAGGATTGGCTTTGCAACCCTTGATGGCCCAACCCAGCACCATCGCCATGCTGAAAAAATCTCCGAATCCGCATGCTGCACTTTTGTTCTACGACTACATGCTCAGTGAAGGTCAAAAGCAACTTCATGATTTGAAGTTTGTTCCAACCAGCAAAAAGTACGAGTTGCCCTTTCCCAAGGTGCCTCTCAATTTCATCGACCCCGCCATGGCTTTAGATCAACAGGCCAAGTGGTTCAAGATGTTTGAAGAAACCGTCGTTAAAAAGACCAAATAAATGC
>CAYRTN010000017.1:0-16635 GCA_964427235.1 uncultured Chthoniobacter sp.
GGGTTTGTGGCTATCGGCGGGTGCGATAAAAACATGCCGGCTTGCATCATGGCCATCGTGCGGATGAATCGGGCGGCGACGTTTGTTTATGGTGGAACGATTCTTCCGGGTTGCTTCGCCAAGCGCCAGTTGGATGTGGTGTCTGTTTTTGAAGCGGTGGGACAGTGTGCCGCGAATAAAATTTCCATGAAGGATCTTCATGATGTCGAGTCCCGCGCGATTCCTGGACCGGGATCCTGCGGTGGCATGTATACGGCGAATACCATGGCATCCGCGATCGAAGCGATGGGATTCAGCCTGCCGAATAGCTCGGCCCAAAACGCGGTATCACCTCAGAAAGTCACCGATTGCCGTGAGGCGGGAGCGGCTGTTCTGAATATGCTGAAGCGCGGTATTCGACCCTCGGATATCATTTCCAAGGAAGCGCTCGAGAATGCGATCACGGTGACGATTGCTTTGGGTGGGTCGACGAATGCCGTTCTGCACCTCTTGGCCATCGCCCACACAGCAAATATCAAACTGACTTTGGAGGACTTCACTCGCATTGGTCGCCGAGTGCCTGTTTTAGCTGATCTCAAGCCAAGTGGCCGTTTTTTGATGTCCGAGTTGGTAGGGATCGGGGGGATCGTGCCGATGATGAAAATGTTACTGGCCGAAGGATTGCTGCATGGCGATTGCCTTACGGTCACGGGGAAAACGCTCAAGCAAAACCTCGCTCCCTTCAAGGCCTACCCAAAAAGCCAGGAAATCATTCGTCCGATCAGCAACCCGATCAAAAAAGACAGCCACCTTGTTATTCTCAAAGGTAACCTCGCTCCCGATGGAGCTGTTGCGAAGATCAGTGGCAAGGAAGGCGAAAAGTTTGAAGGCACGGCTCGCGTTTATGAATCTGAAGAGAAGGCGCTGGAGGCCATCCTTGCCGGAAAAATCAAGAAGGGGGACGTGATTGTGATCCGCTACGAGGGGCCAAGAGGCGGTCCCGGAATGCGCGAGATGCTTTCACCCACAAGCGCCGTGATGGGTTGTGGGTTGGGCAAAGATGTGGCGCTGATCACTGATGGACGATTCTCGGGTGGGACTCATGGATTTGTGGTCGGCCACATCACCCCCGAAGCGTTTGACGGCGGTCCCTTGGCCATCGTGAAGAATGGCGATGGGATCACCATTGATGGCGTTAATCACAAGATCACGCTGGATGTCCCCGCCAAGGAAATCGCGGCACGACTTTCGAAGTGGAAAAAGCCAAAAACCCGTTACAATCGCGGCGTGCTCGCCAAGTATGCGAAACTTGTTTCCACCGCTTCCCAAGGCGCTGTGACGGATCTTTAAGCAGCTTTCTTTAACCCATGAGGCAATACCCGGCAAATCCAATGCAGGCGGCCGCTTACAAGCGCCACCAGGCCCAACCCTCCGCGCCCGGTGCCAATACGCAGGTTTCGATTAGTTTTGGGGAAAGTGTGAGCTCGGAATTCCTGCGTCACTCATGGCAGGTCGTGATGCAGCGTCACGCGATTCTCCGTTCCGCATTCACCAAAACTGGCGAAGGCGTAATGGTGCGGGAGGCCGATAAAGCCGAACCGACATGGGTGCAGATGGATTGGCAGAGTGTTCCGCCTGAGGAAATCTCTAAACGATGGAATGTGCTGCTTGAGGCTGATGCCACCAACGAGTTTGAGGCGATAGCGGTTCCGTTGGTACGCTTTCATGAAATCCGCCTCCCTGGGGGTGGGGGACATTATCTTCTCACCACTCCGACCTTCCTGCTCGATGAGTTTTCACTCACGAGGGTGTTGTTGGATTTATTACAAACGATGGGCCAATCTCCTTTGGCTCCGGTGGCGGATTTTCCTGCCGGGTCAAAGGCGAAAAACTGGGAGGAGTTTCTTACTGGGGCTTCCGCACCCATTGTGTTGGCGCCGCGAATGGGAAATCCTTCGCAGACGCGATCAACGCTCCTGATTGATCGCGAAAAATCGACCGCCTTTGCGAAGTTTTGCCACGATCACGATCTGGAAGAAAGCTTGGTGGTGCGGTGTCTGTGGTCCCTCTTGCTGCGCCGATTCGGGGCATCGGGCAATCTGATGCAATGCCTTTTTGACGGGCGGGAGGAATCCAGTGAGGTCGGATATTTTCAAAACTGGCTGCCGGTTGTGCAGTCTTGGAATGGTTCTGTGAAGGACTGGTTGGATGCCGCTCAGGCCCTATCTGATACCATGGCTGAGCAAAGTTGGATCGATCCTGATGAAGCCCTGCGCAATGCTGGTCTCGAATGCACGATGTTGGACATCAGTGCCGCCTTTGTATGGAAGCCGAATTCGATCAATGACGTCATCCACACGGCCCTGCCCCGGTGGATTAATTTTGACGCCCAGCTTCAGACAAAAGTTTCTCCAGGGCTCGTGCTCGAGGCGCGTCCCGGGCCGCGATTGGAATTGTCTCTCTCGGGAGCATTTTCAAGTGAGTTTGCGGCAAAGGAACTCCTCTCCCGTCTGACGGGGCTGATCATCGGACTTGCTGATTTTTACGAAAAGCCCGTCGCCCGATTGCCTCTCCTGATGCCTGAGGAGATTTGTGCTTTGCGTGATTGGTCACGCGGACCGGAACTTCATGAGTTGCCGGTATCAGTCGTTGATGCATTCCAAAAAATGGCAGCAGAACATGGCGATCGTGTTGCTGTGAGATTCGGTGAATATGCGATGACCTATGCGCAACTCGATTCCCTCTCCGACAAACTGGCTTCGCATTTGAAGCAGCTTGGTTTCGCTGGCGGTTGGCATGCGGGCTTGTTTTTGTCCCCATCGGCTTGGATCGGTGTAGCTCTGCTGGGTGTCTGGAAGGCTGGCAACTCCTGCTTGGCGATTGATCCAACGTCCCCTCCGGACTGGGTCGAGTCGACTCTCGCAGCGCATGATGTGAGTGTCGTGATCTGCGATGGATCGAGTGCATCCCAAATCGACGCCTTCCAGCGTCGCCGAATTATTATCGACCAGGATTGGGATTCTCTTGAGGTGGAGCCGATGGAGAAAAGGGAAATCCAGGCTGACGAACTTGCCGCGTCGGTTCCCGGTCATGTGGATGGCGAGCCGCCGATGATTCGTGCCCTCACTCACAACATGCTTGTCACTGCAGCCATCGAGGGCGCTCGGGTACTGAACTTCAAGTGTGGCGATAGCTTTCTGGTGCGCGCGACTCCAGGGGGAGGCGCTTTTTTTGACGAGTGGATTATTCCTCTCCTATCTGGTGGTATCGTTCATGTCGCAGGTGAGGATTTGCTGGAATCCGCTACGGCTCCGGTCACGCATCTTCGTTTGACCTCACCCGAATGGGCGAATCAAGCCGCCGCTTGGGCTAGAGGTGAAGCCGCTGCCTCCGAGACGCTTCGTGTGGTCGCCATCGAAGCTGGGGCTCCGCTGGCAACGGCGCATAAGATTTGGAGCGATCAGCATCATCCGCCAATCCGGCAGGTCGTGTTTTTCAGTCCTGCTAGTCTCTGTGGTCTCGGTGTTGCCGGCGAGGCCCGGAGGGATGCGCTCCTGCTCTCAGTGGGCAAGCCTACGGCGGAAGTCGAGGTTCTGATCTGCGATGAGGATGGATTGGCGTTGCCAGTCGGGTATGCGGGCGTTGTTTACTTTAAATTCCCGGGCTGGAAGAATCTCCCTGATAGTACGGATCGCCGCGGAGTGAACCTCGGATTGGTGGGGTGGAGAGATGTCGATGGGAATCTCCATTTGGAGAGCGCTGATCGGGCTCATGCAGGAATTCCCACGGCCGAGCAGATTCGCGCCATGCAGCCTTTTGTTCAGCAGAGTTTTGATGTCTTTATGGGGGTCGCTCCTTACGTTTTAGCGCCGCAACTCATCCCAGGCACCATGCCGGTGAATGAGTGGCTCCTCAATCGTGCTGGATGGATTGATGAGAGCGCATTGCCAAAATCGCAAGTGCCAGCACCTGTGGTCGCTATTTTGTCCTCACCCGTGCGCCCCAAGGCCCGTGAGGAGGAGGTGAAGACAACCCGCGTTGGCAAGGAGCCATGGGTCCCTGTGATCAAAATGCAGGAGGGTTCCGGCGGAGAATTGCTTGTGCTAGTGCATGATTCGAGCGGGTCCCCAGAGATCTATCGTGATTTGTTGACCGCATTGGGACCATCGCGGCGCATCTTGGGGATTGCTGCCCGCGGTGAGCATACTCCAGAGGCCTGTCACCCTTCGATCGAAAGTGCCGCAGCCCAATATATTGCCGCCTTGCTGGAGGATGAGAATCCCGTCACATGGAAGCTCGCGGGATTCGGTTTCGGGGCAATGGTGGCTCTTGAGATGGCTCGCCAGCTTGATTCTGCGGGACGCACGCTACCTCAGCTTGTCTTGATCGGGGCAGCACTGCCTGTAGTTTTGCAACCGGTGGGTTGGTTGGAATCAGTCAAAAAGGCCCTCAAGAAAACATCCTATTCCCCCAAAATGGAGCCGATTGGTGCGTTCAGCGACACCGCCATGCGACATGAGAGTGCTTGGAAAAAATATCGTTTTCCCGTTTCCGGTATCCCGGCGACCGTCGTGCTGCCCTCGGATATGCCGGTTGAAGCGGTGGACGTCTGGAGAGAGATGCTTCCCAACGTGATATTTGAACCTGTGAAATCAACTTGGAGGGATATGTTGTCCCACCCTGCGGCTAAAAGAATAGCCTCGATTCTCAATAGCACAGGCACGCCGGAATTGTTTTAACTCCGCAGCGGAGTTAAGACAGAATCCCTTGATTCATTTGAGCTCTTCCTGATTTTAGCCTGGGAGATTTTTCAGCAACTGTGCGTTGGTGGGGTATTTGCGAATGAAGAAAAGAAGGCGTTCAATCGCCTCAAGGGGTTTGTGGCCCGAGAGTCCTCTCCGAATCACGCTGATTTTGTGCAGGTCTTCTTCGGGAATGAGCAACTCTTCGCGGCGGGTTCCTGATTGGAAAATATCCACAGCAGGGTAGATGCGTTGGTCGCTGATCTTGCGATCTAGGACAAGCTCCATATTGCCGGTGCCTTTGAATTCTTGGAAAATAAGGTCATCCATTCTGCTGTTGGTCTCAATGAGAGCCGTGGCAAGGATGGTGAGGGAGCCGGCTTCCTCGGTGTTGCGGGCTGCGGCAAAAAGTTTGCGCGGGATTTCCAGAGCGCGGGCATCCACGCCGCCTGACATCGTGCGACCGCCACCGCCTTGGGCGTTGTTGAAAGCGCGGCCGATGCGGGTGAGGGAATCCATGAGCACAAAGACATCCTTACCCATTTCGACGAGGCGTTTGGCGCGGTCGATGGCGAGTTGGGCAATGCGGGTGTGGGTTTTAATATCGCAATCGTTCGAGCTAGCCATGAGTTCGGCTGTGGGAACAGTGCGGCGAATCTCGGTGACTTCCTCGGGGCGTTCATCGACCAAAAGGATGATGAGCTTCATTTCCGGATGGTTTTTCACCACGGCATCCGCGATGTGCTGAAGAAGGGTGGTTTTTCCCGTGCGGGGTGGAGCGACGATAAGTCCACGCTGGCCTTTGCCAACTGGAGCTACGAGATCGATGACTCGTGTCGTGTAGCGTTCAGGAACAGTTTCGAGAACGACGCGCTGATTCGGGTTAATCGTAGTGAGTTCTTCAAAGACGGGAAGGTTTTGGTATTTATCCGGGTCTTCGCCCTCAAGCTCGGTGAGCTTGTACATTTGAGGCCCGCGGTTTCCTCGGCGAGTCTCGCCACGAATCCACATGCCATCACGAAGTCCATATTTGCGCACGATTTCTGGCGTTACAAAAATGTCGTTGTTCGACTGGGTGAAATTGCGCTTCGCTTCGCGTAAAAAACCGAATCCCTTGCCCGAAACTTCCACGATACCTTCGGCAAAGACGGGTGGTGGCGGAGGGGTCGCGGGAACAGGCGGAGCTGGAGGCTGCACAGGGGCTGCCGGTGCCGGAGCGGGATTACGTGCCTCGGTGGGTTGCGGTGAGGCGGGAGATTGTTCAGCAGGCGCTGTGGCGTCGCTTTGCGCTGGTGGCAGATTTTCCGCTGTCACTGGAGCAGGAGCGGATGGGGCAACCTCGGCGAGCGGGGTAGAAGCCTCGGACGCTTTTGCATTTGCTGCTTTGCGTCGGGTCGGACCAATCCGTGGAGTGCGGGTGCGTGGGCGTTTAGTTGCTTCCTTTGGTGCGGAAGCCTCTTTGGCTGCGGCCTTGGTTTTTGGTATCTGCTCGTCTTCAGTCATGGTAAAAAAATCTTGGTCGAGTCCTAGTTGCCGACATCTGGCCTTGTACAGGTCGGCGATTGGGAGTCATCTCGTCCGGATGGTGTGTCGGGATATCGTGGATTTCCTAGGACTTTCAAGGAATCACGGACGATGTCCGTCGACGGGTGTTTCAAAATCTTAACTTCGCATGCGGAGGGGCTCAGCACTGCGAGTCAGGAGAATGACTGCATTAAATCCCTGATCTGGCAGGTTGTCAACGACTATTCCTGATTATATTTTTGGCCACGGCGGGAATCTGGTTTTTCCGGTCGGAGGGTGGATGCCTTGGCCTTATTTGGGGGATTGAGGCGAGCTGATGGATGTCTTTTTTGGGTGCCTGAAGATCTTGGCCAATTCCTGCTCGCTTTCAGTGTCGTCAATGAGACCGAGTTCGTGGAGTTCGGGAACAAAAACACGTCGGTCGGATACATCTTCCAGGGGGAGATACATGTCGAGATAGCGAGCAATGATGCGGTAGTCGGTTTCGCTCGGGCTTTCATCACAGGAGCGAATGGGGGCATCACACTGCGCCAGATTCGAGGACTTGCTTCTGCGTTTTCCTAAAACGGGAAGTTGAGTGGTCGAGTCGACTTGGATCCAAGCATCATGGCGCATGGTGCGATGTTCGCCTGCGAGCCATACAAGAACGGCGCCATTCAGGAGGCAACTGCGTGCGTTCGTTGTAAGGAAAATGCCCGGCGGGCGGTTCATTAACTCATCATAAAGCATCAACGCGGTATCTGCCATAATGCACCCCGGTCCGATGATCTCTAGCTCAATACGGGACGATTTTTTCGCCAAGCCAGCACGTAGCGTATTGAGGAGGATGGTCGGATGGGTTTCAGCAAGGTCGAGTTGAATGTTTTTTTGGATCATCGGAGGAAATGATGGCAGGAGTGATAGGTCAAAAACGGTCCAAGAAGTGGAATATTTTCAAACGACCTCTTCCGGTGGAGGAAGGATGCTATCAAACCGAGTAGCGACGTTGGAGTAGAAGGGATAGGTGCCGGCTGGAGCTGTCGCTGGTTTGTAGCGCCATTGCTTGTAGCTCCAGAGCCAGAACTCGGGGTTTTTTCTAATGATGGGTTCCATGGCGTCCCAGCAGGCTTGGGCGATTTGCTGATGGGTCGAGCCCTCGGGCATTTCAAGCGGGGGACGGTAAACGAGGCGGAAAAACCCATCCGGTTCCGGGAAGATCTGGCAGGGAATAAGGCGGGAGTTGCCTCGTTCGTAGAGAATGCCGGCCATGGGGCTCATCGCTGTCCAGAGGCCAAAGCAGCGAACGGGAACGGCACCTAGGCTGGGATTGATGCTGAGATCGGCGGCGGCCCCCACTATGCCTCCAGTCCGCGCACGCTTGATCAGGCGAACGAGGGCGCGCGATGGAGGGATGATGGTGTGGCCGCCTAGGGCGCGAAGTTGATCGAAGATAGAGCCGAGCAAAGGATTTTTAAACGTTTGGGCGACGGCCAATCCTGGTCCCAAGGCAAATGAACTTCCGAGGCTGAGCCATTCGAAATTGGAAAAATGGGAAAGAATATAAATGCCGGGCGTGTTTTTTGTGCCGCTGACTGGGTCGAATTCGAGGCCTTCGATGCGGATGTAGTTCTGGTAGTTTTCCGCAGTTAAATTCGGAGACCAGAAGAGGCAGAGCATCGTGCGGGCGAAATTTTGGAACGAGGCGCGGGTGATGCGATTCCTAGCTGCAACATCGTAGGTATCTCCGAAGGCGGCGCGCAAATTATCCATGGCAACGGCACGTCCACGCGAGTCCAAGCGGTGAAACAGGGAACCGGCGAAATTGGCGATGGGCTGAATCCAGCAATAAGGGAGTCGGGGGATGACGGCGCAAGCGAGTCGAAGACCAAAGTACTCGAGTTGATAACGCACCCCTTTCAATCCGTGTGTCGGCTTTTCTTGTGGCTCGGTCGGTGAGGCCGTTTTGTTGGTCTCGCTGGGGGCTGTCTTGCTGTCTGGGTTCACTTCCGAGCGGGCTTTCTGTTGGCTGATTTATAGAATCTCCAGAGATAGGAGTAAAGAAGACAAAGGTCGGGAGGGATGGCGTTAAGGGCGCTTTTCTGCCTCGAGTGGATTTTTATCCGGTCGAGGAATCAAGAGGGGTTGCAGGAGTCGATGACCCAGCGGGAATAGGCTGCAGAGGCTTCGGCAGGATTGAAGGCGACGATCTCTGGAGTTTCGTAGGGATGGAGAGATTGGAGGGCGGATGAAAAGTCGGAAAAGCTGGCGGCAGGGATCTTAAAAATGACGACCACTTCCGAGGTTTCTTCGATGGCATCCTTCCAACGGTAAATCGACCGAGCTGAGGGGAGCAGTGTGCCGCATGCGGCGAGTTTCTTTTCAACGAGTTGATGCACGATCGCGGCGGCGGAGGATTCGTCCGGCAGCGTCGTGACCACAAACTGAATCATGCAGCAACGGGAGCTGGTTGGCGGACGATCCAGCCACCTCCGACCACGACATCGCCATCATAAAAAACAGCGGCCTGTCCGGGAGTGATGGCCCGTTGAGGTGAGGAAAGCTCTATTCTCGCCTTGCCTCCAGGGAGGGGATGGACGAGGGCATCTGCGCCTGGATGGGCGTAGCGGATTTTGACGCTGATGGGTTTGGGTTCGGTGGGCTCGCCATCGAGCCAGTTGACGCGATCAACTTCGAACTGCTCCTTCACGAGATCTTCCTCATCGCCGACGATCACGCGGTTGGTATCCGGATCGATATCGAGCACATAGCGTGGGCGAGGGGACCCTCCAGGGAGTCCCTTGCGCTGGCCGATCGTGAACATCTCGATGCCTTCGTGATCGGCAATAAAATTTCCTTGGGTGTCGTAGATGCCGCCACGGTGGAATTCCTCCTCGCCGAGATGGCCGCGAAGGAAGGCTTTGTAATCGTTGCCGGGAACAAAACAGATTTCTTGGCTGTCAACTTTATCAGCGACTTTCAGTCCCAAATCGCGGGCGATCTCACGGATGGCGGGTTTTTCCATGCCTCCGAGGGGAGTGAGTGCGTGCTGGAGTTGATCCTGGCCGAGACTAAAAAGGAAATACGATTGGTCCTTCCGAGCATCGCGGCCTTTACGAAGAACGGCCTTGGATTCCAGATGATCAATGATGGCGTAGTGGCCGGTGGCGATGAAATCGGCTCCGAGCGAGCGGGCTTTCGTTCGAAGGTTGCCGAATTTGAGATGTTCATTACACATCACGCAAGGATTCGGGGTGCGGCCAAGCCGATATTCGCTGGCAAAATAATCGATAACGATTTTTTCGAAGTTGTCGGCTTCATCGACGACGTAGTGAGGAATTCCAAGGCGGTGAGCCACACTGCGGGCATCAGCTATGGCAGAGGGACCGCAGCACTTGTCTTCCGCGCGGGAGATGCAATCCTGAGGCCACACCTTCATCGTCACGCCGATGACTTCCCAGCCATCCTTTTGTAGAAGCGATGCTGCTACGCTGGAATCTACTCCCCCGCTCATTCCGAGCAGGACTCGTCTGCCATTACCTTTCATGCGCGGCCAATATACGGGATTACAAGGGGGCGTCAAACAGGGAGAGCGCTATTCGGATTTTTGAATCCATTTGGTTGTCCCATCCGGATTCACAGTTTCGATCCACTCGCCTTTGAAGGCCATTTTGCGCGCGATGTCGGACTGATTTTTCTGAATCGCAGTGAGGGGCGATTTTTGTTTATCGGCTTCCGATTTCAAAAGGGCCATTCGATCCGAGTTCTCCTCACTCACTGTTTTGCGGATGTAGTCACCGTATTCTCCAGGAGTATCGGTGCGAATGGAGAGGAGCGCGTCGCGACCTTCACCCACGAGGCGGGAGTCCTTAAATGTTTGGATATCCGCCATGCGGTTGCGGCGGGCCGATTCAGGGTCCGCAGAAGGTGACGATTTTTTTGAGGATGGGACGGCTTCCTTGCTGTGCTGATAAACGTCGAGTCGCATGGCGACATCGACCTTGATTGGTTCAGGGGTCGAGAGATTCACTGTCGGCGATGCGCAGGACGCGAGAAGAAGGGCGAAAAGGGGAAGCGTGATAGATCTCATCGGTTGGGCGTTTTTTTCCATAGACCGGCGGTGGATTCGTCAGCGTGAAGCACAGTTTGGAATGTGCGCGATCCGAGCGGGCCTTGCAACTTCAAGTCGAGGAGACCCTGATCGCGGACGAACCAGAAGTCCCCATGGCAAGTGTTGTAATTAAAATCGCGAGCAGACTCCAACGCGATACGGAGGCTGCTTTTTTTCAAGCCCGACCAACCGTCCGGGATGCGCGCGAGGAGATCGTCGATTTTGCTAATTTGAAGGCGCCCGGGAGCCGTGGTCGCAAAATCGCCTTTTAGGCGTTCGAGGTTTCGAGCGAGAAAGTTCATTTGCATTTTAAAGCCAAGCGGACCCGACATGCGGAAATTTTGTGGGGCGATGATGTCGGTGAGTGGCTCTAAATCAATGCCTGCTCCACCGAGCCAACCAATCCAGGGAGAGGTGGCATCGAACAGAAAGCTGAAACCTCCTAGGATCTGGCCGCGATAAAGGCCTCCGCCAAAAGTGCCATTGATGCCCTCGCGATCAAAGGTGACCGAGGCCCACGATTCCTTGCTTTGATATTGCCGCCAGCGGATGTCCTTGACGCGGATCGTGCCAACCACATTGCTCACGCCTTTAGATGGCGGGTAGGAAAATTGAAGCTCGCCCGGTTGGGTCGCGATTTCAAGCTGGTAGGCGGGGAATTTGTATTCTTGGGCTGGGATGAGAAGGCTGCCCTTGAGTTTCAGGGATGCGAGGTCGTTGAGAGCGACATTTTCTGCGCTGGTTTGGAAGTTCAGGGGCAGTCCGTATTGAGTGTTGCCCCCGCTTCCCAGAACGAGGCTGCCGAATTGGATATCCAGTTTTTGAATCGTCCACGGAGTCGATAGCGGCCCAATTCCTGCACTGATGCGGCGGCTTGTCTCGTCCATATAAGCAAAAAGATCCTCCTCGATATAAATCACGGGGTGGAGGATGGTGACCTCATTGAGCTTATGATGGAGGATGCCATTGAGATCGAAGCGCAAAAATACGCTGCGGAGTTTCAATACCGTTGTGTTGGGATCAAGGGGGGATGGAATATGGAGATCGGTGATTTCGACCACTTGTTTTGCGCTCCCCAATGTTTTTGTAATCTCGGCTGGGGAGAGGTTGACGAGTGACGTATTGAGAACAAACGAAATGTCCGATTCTGGCTTCCAGGCATTGTCGCCGAGGGTCGTGCGAACTTTCGAAATATTTAAAAAGCCGATTTTCCAATTGAATGCAGCGCCGGTATCGCTTCCTGTGGCGTCGCTGGAGTGGGTGATCTGATCGAGGGCGGAACCCACAGCGAGTGCGCCACCCGAAATGTCCAAGCTGCGGAGTTCGCATTTCTGAATCAATTCGGCAGGCGCACCGGTGAGAGTGACAGAGTCTAGCACGAGGAATGGGTCGGTAAATCCAGGGGCGTTTGCGCGGATATCCCACAACTCCAGCGAGAGCGTGTCCAATTGGTCGGCACGAAAATTTGTCCAATCCAAGCAGAACTTCGCGCGTACCGAGGGGCTGCGGATAGGTTCTCCATCGTAATGGATTTCGCCGTAGTCGCAAACGATGCGGCGAATGGTGATGGGATTGCCGCTTTGAGGATCGGTGGGGATCTTCGGCAGAATCCCCGACCAACCAGGGGAGATCACAAACTCGGGATTTTGAAGTCGAATTTCACCGAGTTGGCGTTTCGCAAGGTCGTCGAATGAAAAAATGAGGCTACCGTGCTCCAATCTTAGAAGCTCCCGATCGGTCTTGGGATCATGGATGACCAGATTTTCAAATTGGATTTCTCCGGGTGCGGAGATGGCGACATTCTGAATATCGATCTTCGCTGTGGGGAGCGATCTTTGCAGGCCCCAGCGCGCGATGGGCGTGAGATTGCGGGCGAGAAGGAAGAGGATGCACGCGGTGACTAAAAGCCCAAGAGCAGCGACCAACAGTACAAGCCGAAGCTTTTTTGAGAATGAGCTAATGGGTTGCAACTGGGTTGCCCCGCGCGGGCTTCTTATTTTTTGCGGTTGCGGGCGACCTCATCGAACAATTCGACGATGCCATCATCTACCCGGAGATCCACGATTTTCCACTGGTTGCCGGAGCGGTAAAAATAAAACCTCCAGCGCAGAGGGAGATCCTCATTCAAGGAAATGCAGGTGTGTCGGTAAAGGGACTTTCCGATCTCCAAAGTTTCCACGACCTCGTAGCCCTTAACGGGACCGAAATTATCGATGGCCTCGCGGGTTTTTTCTTTGAGCTTCTCTACGTTTTCGGGACGTGCGGCGATGATGGTGTTCTTAACCAAGCCGGAGTAAGCGACTTCGAGTTGGTCGGCTTTTAAAGCCTCGAAGAACCTGCTAAGTGCGGCAGTGGGGTCCAGTGACGGAGACGCAGGCGTTGAAGGTGTTGCTGTCGGTGTGTCGCTCTCATTTGCAAACGAGTAGCGTTTTTTTCCGGAACCGGATTTTTCCTCCGCGAGAAGAGGCAGAGTGCAAAGAAGGAGGACGATGATGAAGGGTCGCATGCTCAACGTCTCGCCGCTTTTGGCTCTACCTGCAAGCCTGCGGGATTTTTTTCTAATTCTCTTGGGTGCTTTGAACGGAGCGAAGTGCGACATCACCGATCTCGAGATCGAGCGCCCTTGCGGCGGTGCGAAGAAATCCCTCGGTCGCATCGGTGAGGGCGACATCCAAGCGACCGAGTCTTTCCGGCGGGGCGGAAAGGCCTGCGGTGTCCAAGAGGGATTTAACGGCCAGGGCGCAATTCTGGGCGGAGTCCACCAAGGCTACTTCCGGTCCCGCCATTCGTGCGATGGCGTCACGGAGGAGGGGGTAATGGGTGCAACCGAGAACGAGGGTATCAATGCCGCCCGAAAGGAGTGGGGCTAGATATCGTCCCAGCATGAGGTCCGTGATTTTGTCGTCAAACATCGCTTCCTCAATAAAAGGAACCAAAAGAGGGCAAGCCACGCTCAGGACTTGGATCTCGGGGTCTAGGCCATTGATCGCGTGTTCGTAGGCGCCGCTCGCGATGGTCGCACGAGTGCCAATGACTCCGACTTTTTTGTTTTTGGTAGTTTGGACTGCCGCTGTCGCGCCGGGTGCAACGACGCCTTGGACGGGAACCTTGAAGATGTCCTTCATGCGCGGCACGGCAAGGGCGGATGCCGTATTGCAGGCGACGACAATGACTTTGGCGCGTTCCGCCAAGAGAAGCCCGCCAATTTCTATGCTGTAACGCTCGACAGTCTTTCGGCTCTTGCCTCCGTAGGGAACTCGCGCCGTATCTCCGATATAAAAAATATTTTCGGCTGGGAGCAGGTTTTGAAGGGCGGCGACCACGGTGAGTCCACCGATACCTGAATCAAAAACTCCGATGGGATCTGATGAGCGATCAGTTGGCATTGGGTATGGGAGGATTGGCTGTGGCCGAGGGAGTGGCCAGTTGTTGTGCGGCGCGTTGAACCGCCTCATTGAGGCCGGTATTCAGATTATAAGGTGAAAGTGATTTGCGAAGGTTGGGAATCGTGGTTGGATCCACAGCGGAGGTTGCAGCGGAGGGCTCTTGATAGGTTGGTTTACCTGCTACGGCACTGCCATAGCGGGTCACACCCTCCAGAATGGCCCTCGCAAAAGCATCGCGATAGGAAGAACTGGCAATAAGGCGGGCATCGGTCGGGTGATTCATAAACCCACCTTCGAGAAGGACACCTGGGATATTTAGATCACGAATGACCACGAAGCGAGCCCGCTTGATGCCGCGATCAGTGAGGCGCATGTGGCGAAGCATCGAGGAATGCATAGCTGTTGCCAGAGCGACATTCTGGGAATCTTGAGCGTGTCCGGGGTAAGGTTTGAGATCGTTGTAACTAAGGTTTTCCTCATCCATTGAGGGGACGCCTCGCGGAGCTAAGGCAAATGTTTCGATGCCGGTTCCCCCGACCGTATTGCTCTTATTAAAGTGAACGCTCACAAAAACGGCATTTTGATAACGGTTGGCGATGGCTGGACGACCCTCCAGTGGAATGAATGTATCATTGGAGCGGGTGAGTTGGACTTTGTAGCCACGCTCTTGAAGTAAACGTTTCGCTCGGAGTACCACATCGAGTGCAGCTTCCTTCTCGATCCCACGGGCGCCTTTAGCTCCACTGTCATGCCCGCCGTGGCCCGCATCAAGAATGACTGTGCTCACGGGAGATGCATTTTTAATGAGCCCTGGGCGCAAGACGGGTTCGATGATTTTTGTGACATCCATTGCCGAGATCAGGATCTTTCCGCCTTTGTTGACGATCGGGAAGCCAAGGACGTATTTGACGTTGTTGATGAAGACTTCTCTAGCTCCGCTTTTTCCTTTGATGGTTTTCGTGGTGCTGGTCATCACGAATCCGTCTGCGATCATCTTGGGGGAGCTTAGGTTGTAGAATTTCGAGACATTTTCCACCGGTACATAACGCCGATTTTCATGAAGGATCACATCCCATGCGTTAGCTAATTCCGGCGCGAGCAGGAGGATTAGCAAGAATGGCAGGGTATGCGAACGCACGGCGAATCAGGGTTTAGTCAGCCGTTTGGAGGTGCAATACGAATTCCTAGTGTGCTGAGTATCGCTGGCCATTTCTGAATCAATGCTGCGCCGCTCTTGGTCGCATCTGTGGAAAGAGGATGACGTCTCGGATGCTTTCGGCTCCGGTGAGCATCATGACAAGTCTGTCGATGCCGATGCCGATGCCTCCCGCTGGCGGCATGCCGTATTCGAGAGCGGTGAGGAAATCCTCGTCCAGTTTCTGGGTTTCACCTCCGCTTTGGTGCTCGAGTCGTTCGCGCTGGAGGTCGGGGTCATTGAGTTCCGAGTAACCGGGCGAGATTTCCTGGCCGTTGATGACGAGTTCGTAGACGTCGACAACGCTGGAGTTGGTGGAATTAAGCTTAGCGAGAGGGACGAGTTCTTTCGGGCAATGCGTCACAAAGAGGGGGTTCATGGTTTTTTCTTCTACCAGTTTTTCGAAGACATGCTGGGTGAGTTCGAAATCCTCGTGGCAGTGGGAGACATCGATTTTATGTTCCGCGCACCATTCGCGGCGTTGCTCGGTGGTGAGTTCGTACCAGTTTGGCGCGACTCCGCGAATCAGGTCCGAGTAAGAAGTCCGACGCCAAGGACGAGAGAGGTCGATCGTTTTAACGACGTTGCCTTCTGCATCGCGATGTTCGATGAGCAAAGATCCGCAGATTTTTTCCGCGACATGACAGACCATTTCCTCGACCAGACTGGCCATTTGCTCGAAGTCGGCATAGGCCCAATAAGCTTCCAGCATGGTGAATTCCGGATTGTGGCGTCGTGAGATGCCTTCGTTGCGAAAATTTCGATTGAGTTCAAAAACCTTATTGAATCCACCGACAAGTAGGCGCTTGAGGTAAAGCTCGGGGGCGATACGAAGAAAGAGATCGACGCCGAGGGCGTTGTGATGGGTTTCAAACGGTTGGGCTGCGGCACCACCCGGAATCGATTGCATCATGGGTGTCTCGACCTCGATGAATGAACGATCTTCCAAGAATCGGCGAATCTCGCGAACGATGGCGATGCGCTTTTTGAAAATCTCCAACGACTCGGGATTCGAGATGAGGTCGAGGTAACGTTGACGGTATTTGATTTCCGTGTCTTGAACCCCGTGCCATTTATCGGGAAGGGGTCGAAGGGATTTTGAGAGAACAGTGACCGAGGTCGCCTTGATGCTGGGTTCCCCGGTTTTTGTGGTGAATGTCTCGCCTTCAACGCCGATGAAGTCTCCAATGTCGAGGTGGTCGAAAATGGCGGCAGATTCAGCGCCGATTTCCTTCGAGTTGATGTAAGTCTGGATGCGTCCGGAGATATCCGAGAGGTCGATGAAGTGGCTTTTGCCCATATTACGATGGGCTGTGATGCGTCCGGCGGTGCGAACTTTTAGTCCCTCGACAAAATCGGCTCGGATGAGACCAGGAGTGCCTGTGGTCTCAAAACGGGCGCCATAGGGATCGATGTTGGCTTCGCGGATGGCATTGAGCTTTTGCCGGCGAATAGCCAACAGTTCGTTGTGTGTTATTTCTTCCATGCTTTCAGAAAAACTGAGTGTTTCGGCCCGAGGCTTGGGCTGGTTATTGAATTTGTAGGATTTTGTAAACGGCACCGCCAAATGCCAAGAGGCTAACGAGAGCAGTTAAGGCCAGAACGGCTTTTCCCGAGTCTTTTCCATTTGTCTCGCGCTTGATGGGAGAGGAACTCACGAAATTATCTGGTCGGTGACTCACCGTTGACTCACGGGTGGGGAGATCGGAAGACTCGACAGGT
>CAYRTN010000018.1:0-15838 GCA_964427235.1 uncultured Chthoniobacter sp.
CTGCCTCTGGCGTGACGGTCTGACCTCGGCTGAGATCGAAGAAGAATTAAACTCTGGCGAGCATAAAGACGACGAGTGTGATTCTATCGTTCCACCTGCACACTTTAACTGCCGTTGCACTATGGCACCAATGCTTGACGTTCAGCTCGCGGGAGAGGAGTTTGATCTTCCAGTGAGTAACGCACAGGAGTTTGAGACATGGCTGAACAGCTAGAAACTACTAAGCCCACCGAGGCTGTGATCGAACCAAAGAACCTAAACAGGTACGATAGCCTTAAGCACCTTTCGCCCGAGGAGCTCGCGCATGTTCCGCCCGTTCGATCGACCCCTGCTCTCGTTGAGATGCTCGAAGCTGACCCGACCCTTGAAGTGGACGCTCGCGTTCTCGCTGTGCATCCAGTCACTGGAAAGGTCGGAGTCAGAAAGCTTGATCGTAAAGGTTTTCTTGAAGCAGCAAAGCAGTCTGAAGAGAAGACAGCAAAGCTTCGCGAAGCCGTAGACGTTTTCGGCATGACTGACTCGCTCACGCCTGACATGGGGCTAGTGGGTGACGACTTCGTGCCTCTCTTGGGCGGGCCGTTCTACAAGAACCTGTACACGATCGACTTCTTTCGTGCGTGCTCGGCTAGCTTCTGGGCATACAACCACGACCCGATCGCTCACGCTGCGCTCAACATCATGAAGGACTTCACCCTTGGGCGAGGGTACCGGATCGACTCCGAAAACAAGGGAGCTCTTGCGCTCTGGCGTGCGTTCGAAAAGGTTAACAACCTCGAAGAGCAGATGAGCCAATTCGCGCTTGAGATCGGCATCTATGGCGAGAGCTGCTTCTGGTGGTTGCCAGACCATAATGCACGCATCGTGCAGAGACCAAGGCCAGGGGATAAGATCCCGAAGGCACTGATCCCAAGGATCAGGCTTCTTGATCCGACCGTCTTCTGGGAAGTGATCACGCACCCAGAGGATCCGACGAGCGAGATCGCTTACGTCTGGGTCAGCCCTACTCAATATCAGACCTACACGAGCGCGTTCGGGCAGAATCAGCCAGCCAACAAGTTCATTTTCCAGCAGATCCCAGCCGACCAGATCAGCCGCTACAAGATCAACGTCGTAACCGGGGAGAAGCGCGGGCGGGGCGACCTGTTCAGCGTGCTAGGGTTCTTGAAACGCCTACGCGACTCTGTAAACTACTCGATCATCGCGCTCCAAAAGCAAGCAAGCTGGGCTGTGGACGTAACAATCAGGGGCTCTCAGTCTGACATCGACGCCTACGTTCAGGACCAAGCGTCACGCGGTAACGTCGCTCCGGCTGGCTCTGAGTTCGTACACACTGAGGCTATCACTCGGGAGTTTTTAGCACCTCAAGCTGGCAAAGCTGGCGGGTCGGACGCTTTCGAATGGGCGCTCTCAATGGTCTGCGCAGGGCTTGGAATCCCAGTCTCCTACTTCGGAACGCACCTGTCAGGCGGACAGACCAGAGCTTCTGCTCTCGTTGCTACCGAGCCAGTCGCTAAGCGTTTCGAAATGCGCCAGCAAGTATACGAGCGCGTGATTCACGACCTCTGGGATCGGCTCATGGACTGGGCAGGGCTTGGGCATGTTGACTGTGAGGTCACCTTCCCAGAGATCATCGCAGCCGATAAGAGTCAGAAGCTCAAAGACCTCTCACTCGCACAAGCCCAAGGCTGGATCAGTGCAGAGCGCGCCGCCACGATCGCGGCTAAAGAAATGGGCATAACGACCTTCGAGTGGGACGAAGAGAAGGCGAGCATAGCAGGGGATAAGGCGCAAACCTACTCCGCTGCGCCAGCTCCTCTCACTGCTCCGGCCAATGCACTTTCAAGCCAGCAGAAGAACCAGATCAGGAGAAACGACATTGAATCGAATTGATAATCTCGAAGATGCGACTTGGGAGGAGCTGTCAGCTAATCCCGAGAAGTTTGGCCTACCGTCCTTTGATCGCTGGGCGAAAGAGCGCGAGAAGTTCATGGGCACTGAGGACGAGGTCCTAGCCTCTGCTGACAAGGGCTCAACGCTTCTCAGCCGCAGCGTTCAACGCCATATCTACGAGATCGAGGGCTATCGGTGTAAAAATTTGGAGGAGGTCGAGCGGGTCGCCCGTGAGCAGGGTATAAATTTAAAGGCGCTCGACTATCGTCCGCAACTTGTTCAAGCCGGTGCTGGAAAATACGACGTGATCGTCCGCTTCGTTGCGAAGGGTGAGCGCGAAAAGAGGAAACAATGGGCGTGATCAAAGGGCTTGAGTCGTTTGTCTCAGCATTCAAAGAGTCAGAAGTGAATACTGGCAAAGACGCTCAACCTGGAGTGCATGCTCCTTTTTGGTTCTGGGGCTGTGAAGCGTTCGCCAAAAAGAAGAAGGAGCGCCAAACTCCTGACGCTGCTCCAAAGGTTCAAGACGTCCGCCCTGTTAAGCAAGACCCAGAGCTTCCACAGCCAGAGGATCCAGACGCTCAAGTTCAAAAAATGCTGATCGAGCACCCGACCATGCCAGCCGCTGCCATGGTTCAAGCTCTCAAGAGTAAGGGGATCGAGCTCAAGCAAGCCGACTCAGCTACCTCTCAAGCGCCTCTCCTTCGTGCGAAAGAGTCTGAGACCCTTATCCCTGTCCGCGCCCGCTTCTTAGAAAGCTGGAAGGATAACGGCGTGGGCCCGACCCGCTTCAAGGTCGCTCTCATTCAAGAGGGAATGGGTAGCCTGCGCGATGCTTTTTACTACACCCGCAAGGCTCTTGAGAGTGGGATTGTGGCGTTCGAAGGGAAGAAGTGCTTCGCGGATCACCCGTCTCGCTCAGACGAGGAGGATCGCCCAGAGCGTAGCGTGCGGGATATCGTGGGTCACTTTGAGAACGCGCACCTTGAAGAGCGCGAAGACGGAGGCGCAATGCTTTGCGCTGACTTGGTTATGTTGCCAGACCCATCCTTCGAGTGGGCTCGCGCACTGGTCCGTCACTCGCTTGAGTACTCCAAGAAGTACGACGGCCAGGATTTCATCGGGCTGTCCATCAACGCTAGCGGCGACGCAAAGCAGATTGAGATGGAGAAGTTTATCAAAGAGGGCAACGTGCCAGCAGAGGCAAAGCCTAAGCTGCTCAAGGCCCTTGAAGAAGGAATCACGACTGTCAGAGTGGTCGATGAGATCGCTGACGCTGTGAGTACGGACCTTGTCACTGAGGCGGGAGCCCGTGGGCGAGTCCTCGAACTGCTAGAAAGCGAAAGGAAAGAAACCATGGCGAAAAAAATGAAGCAAGCCGAGGACAAAGTGAAGAAGTCCGAAGCTGAAATGAAGCAAGAAGAAGCAAAACAAGTCGAAGGCGAAGAGGCGAAACAAGCCGAAGAGCCAGTAGGTCAAGAAGACCACGAAGACATCGAGAAGGATAAGGCGCTTATCCTCGACATGATCAAGAAGCACATGGGCAAAGACGCTGAAGGTATGGAAGCTGAAGCCGAAGCTGCTGCTTGCGAAGCCTACCAGGCTCACCGCGAGATGGGCAAAGCTCATGAAGAAGCTGGCTTGCATGCTGCTGAAGCTATGAAGCTCGCGAAGCATATGGCAATGAAACAAGCCGAAGTGGTCGAAGCTGAAGGCGAAGAAGAAAAAGAAGAAGAAGAAGAAGAAGAAGTAAAAGAAAGCGCCGTGAAGCTGACCGCTCGCATCGCGTTTCTTGAGCGCGAGCTCAAAGGCTACAAGCTCGCAGCCGCTCTCGATAAGAAGCTGGCTGAAAGTAAGCTCGGTCGTGCTGAGACGGACAAGCTCCGCGCTCTGATCGGCGAGCCTAAGTCTGAAGCTCACATTGCTGAGACGATCAAAGTTTTCAAAGAAGCGTTCTCGATGGCTGGTGGAAGTGAGTCTATCAAGCCTTCGTTTGCGTCTCTGTTCATCACCGGAGCTGAAAAGCAAGAAGAGACGCAGAAAGCAAAAGTCAGTTTCTCTGAATGCGTGAAGTTCTAATCAATTAACTCGAAAGGATTACACAATGGCAACGACTCCTAAAAACCGCATTGTTCAGTCCGTCGCACCCAAGTCGATCTTCCCTGAAGTTTCGCCTTTGGTAGACGCAACCGTATCTTACAATCAAGGCGATCTTCTGTTCTTGGACGGCGCACTGGTGAAGCCTGTGGTTGGCGACGCTAGCGGGCAATATATCCTCGGGATCGCTCCTCAGACCGTTGTCCTCGGAAAGCCTCGCTCGGCTTACCAGGGAACGGCTGTCGATGCTGCTCAAGCATTCGAAGCCCTCGCTGGTCCAGTATATGGCGTGGTCGCTCAGATGAAACTCAAAGTCGGTGACTCGTTCACTCCTGGCTGCGGGATCTTCTGCTCTGCTGTGGACGCTCAAACCGTGTCCTCTGTCGGAACCAAGCTGATTGGCGTTTACCAAGGGCCAGCAGTCACCGCAGTGTCTGGATCTCAAGGTTCAGTCCTCTTGGGTGCTGCTGTCGCTGGCGTTCTCGGATTCTAATTTAGAAAGGACTAAACAATGTCTAAAATTCATTTACACTCTCGTGGATCGAAAGAGCAAAACCGCGAAGCTCTTAAACGCGCAATGTGGAAGTCTGACGAAGAGGTAGCTCTTCGCGAGTCCATCAAGCGTGACTTGGGCGTCGATATCGCTGACGCAAAGCAATTCCCAGTAACCGACCCAGGCTTCTCGTGGAAGGCTGCGAAAGCAAAACTTCGCGAGTCTGAGTCTGCTACCACTCAGGTGCAATTGCTCAGGGCCGGGCTCCAGAGCGCAGTCAACTCTCTTTATGAGACCGTTGACGTGAGCTACAGCGACTGGGCCCACACTCTTACCTCCAGCCGGATGGAAGAGCTCTATGCTCCGCTTCAAGGTATCTCCTTCCCTCAGATGATTGCTGAAGGCGAGATCTACCCTGAAGCTCCAGGCATGGCTGGCTTGGATATCAAGCTGCGTAACAAAAAAGCCGGTCAACTCTTCGCTGTCAGCAAGGAATTGCTGGACGACGATCAGTCTGGTCAGGTGCTCAAAATGAGCTCGCTCATGGGTGAGTACTGCCACCAGCTCGTTGAAGTCTGGGCTTACGGCAAACTCGCTTCTGTGGCTGGCATGAGCTACGGCGGCGTGCAGGTTCCAGTCTCTGAAACCAAGCCAGCAGACGAAGCGACCTACCCATGGTCGACCGCTCTTGTCGGTGGTGGTAAAACCCGCCCGGCTTCTTACGGCGCTTTGAATCAAGGGAACATTCAGGCTGGTATCGTGGCACTAATGAACCAGTTGAACCTCTTGGGCCTCAAAATGAGCGTGAAGCCGTCCAGGCTTATTATTTCGCCTAACTACCGCTTCGACTCAGCAGTGCTCGCGAACAGCGCCTACTACCCAACCGGCGCAACCGCTGGCGCAACCGGCGGCGCGTTCTCGATCAACCCTCTCCAGGGCTTGTTCGACATCACGACCAGCCGCTTCATGTTCGACCAGAACGGCTCGGTCAACGCTAACTCGAAAGCCTGGTACCTCTGTGACGATTCGAAGCCAGCCTTCGTCGTTCAGATGCGCGCGCCATGCGAAGTAAGCGTTGAAAACCCACAGTCTGGCCGCAGCTTCGACAGCGACACCATTCGCTTCAAGGCAACGACCCGATTCAATGCTGACTTCATTGACCCACGCTTCTTCTGGCAGGGTTCAAACGGTTCAGTCTAATAGCTGAAAACTCTTGCGCGGGAGGGTGGGGTAACCCATCCTCCCCTGTAAGGGGACCAATGAATGAGCCGAAAAGTTTACGCTAAAAGTATTCCGCCCAAAGACTTAGCCGTCGCTGACGAGATCAAGTCAGACGTGCAGCGGAGTGAAGTCTCTAAGCCAGTGCAAAAGTTTAAGAGCCTGGCTGAACAGATCGCAAAAAGTTCTATCTTTCACAAAAACTACTACGTCCCAGAGCTTCGAGAGAAGTTCAGGCATGTGGACAGAATGAAGCGGATCGACAAAGTTTTCCCGTACGCGAAGATCAGAGAAGGCGTCGAGGTTATGCTCTTCGTGGACGAGCCCAAAACGCCGATAGACGTAGAAATATGCGAGAAGAAAGTAACCCACATGAAGGATCTCGGTTACGCCTACGTTTACCTTGAGTCAGACACAACGCTCTACGACGCTCTGACACAACTAGGAGAAATATGAGCTGGACTACCGCGCTTGACGACTTAAGACTTCTTCTAAACGACGGCCCGACTGATAAGATCCGGGCTTTCAAGCGCGTCTTCGGCGACATCACAGGCGCTAACGATCGGTTCAAGACTTATGAGTTTCGTCGCATTAGCGACTTTAAAACTGAGCCAGATACCTCACCGATCGGCGTTTACATTGACGGCCTAAAAGTTTCGAATGCAGTGATCGACTCGGATGACCCTGTTAGCGGGTTTTTCATTTTCGCCTCAGGCTCTCTCCCTCTTACCGGGCAGGTAATCGAAGCGACTTACTATGTTCAGTACTTTTTAGACGCTGAGCTTCAGAGCTTCATGCGCCTCTCTCAAAACTGGCTCGGCTTCGGTGACGACTACACTTTGATCCCGCAAGGGTTAAGACCTGCGGCGCTTCAGTACGCAACGGGCGAGGGTTATCAGAAGCTCGCTATGCGGTTCTCTGAGCACTCGTCTGAGACCTACCGCTTAGAGGATATGCCAGACGTGCGTAGGACTGCGCTTGTCGCTGAGTACAAGAACGCAGCAGCCCAAGCGAAGGAGCAAGCACACACGCTTCGGAACGAGTACTACTCACGCCAGGGCCAGCACCTCTCGCCTCTATTCGGAGTCTTCTCACCTAGTTTTAGGGACGTGGCGCCGCGCCGATGAGTGTCACGCTGAAGACCGTCTCCGACGGCATCAACAAAATGCTCCAAGGAATGCTTAAAAGAGAACGGGCTCTTGAAGGCTATTTCAATCGGACTATTTTAGCTGAGTATAAGAACTTGCAGCGTAAGCGGTGGATGACTGAGAACGTGTCTGAAGACGCGCCACAGTGGGCAGCATTAGACCCGCTCTATGTGATTCGAAAGCTCGGAAAATACGCTAGCTACCCAGGTATGGGCAGAAGAAAGTTGATCGCTACTGGCCGATTATACCAAAGCGTGATTGGAATGGGCCCAGACTTTCACAAGGTCGTCACGAATCGAGGCGTGAGGCTTTACACGTCTGTGCCTTATGCGATGGCAGTCGACCGCGATAGGCCGTTCACTGAGTGGAGCGAAAAGTCTGAGCGTATGATTAAGCGCAGGGTTGCTCAGTTTGTTTTCAAAAACATTATCCACAGATCGGCTGAAACAATATGAGTCGTCACCTTACAGAGTGGACTGTAAACCTAGTAATCGAGCAAATTAAAAACAATATTCAAGGGACTCTCTTGGGTATTAACTACGTTCTAGCCAACAACGAGCCGCTTATGGGTGAGCCGCTCATGAGCTTTGAGCCTCCTCGGGACTACTTTACCTACCCAAAAGCCATGGGATACCGGACTCCGGCTGTCTTCGTGATCGCTGACCGCATCGACTTTCAGAAGCGCGAGAAAGCAGCAAACTACATAAACGCGAACATCCGGCTAAACGTGTCAGTCTTGATTGAAGACAAGGACGCGGATCGGATCACGCGGAAAGCCTACCGCTACCAGTCTGCGCTTCATGAGGTGCTCGACCAGGTGCAGCTTTTCTCTGGGGACGGCGCCTTAAAAATTACCGTAGTTGTACAGAATGCGGCGTTCTCGCCGTTATACTCGAACACGGATGACCCAAGCGCGCCCGGTTCAGTTTATCGGAAAGAAGTCAGTCTTGAGCTCGACTGCTACGCCTACGAAGAGCCGTAGGCTTTAAATTTAGGAGGATAGGAAAAATGTCATACGCTACAGTTACAACTTCCAGCATGGAACTTACCCCTATGCGGGTAACCTTCGACGGCGTCGACCTCGGCGGGACGCTGGCGAACGTAGTGATCAGTTCAAAATACGCGAAGAGTAACATCCTCGCAGACCAGAGCGGTTCGACCGTTCGCGATCGCCGGGTCTCTGGTATTGAAATCACGGTCACGACTGAGCTGACCGAGATTCAAAACAAAGACATCTGGAAAGTCGTCTTCCCGCACGCAACCCTGATCTCCTCGGGGACTGCTGCAATCGTGTTCAAAGAGAACATGGGCGACAGCGACCTAGCGAACGCTGCTTTGCTGACCTTGCATCCTCTTTCAAAAACTGACGTAGACCTGACCACGGACTACAACTTCTACAAAGCGGTTGCCTCTGCTGAGAGCTCGATCACTTACGGGCCAAACGAGCAAGCACGCCTGAAGATTGTCTGGAACATTCTCCCAGACGAGTCTGTATCGCCTAACCAGTTCTTCAAATACGGCGACCCGGCGGTTGTCTAATTAATGACCTCTTCGACTGCGCTCCTCATTGTCGGTTGTTTTGGGATTCTCGCTGGGCTGGTAGTTTTCTATCTGTCCCGGCGAGCTCCTTTAGAAGCTCAACCTGCGCCCGTGAAGGTAGTCGCTCGGCGCCAGCCTAGAGAGGTCGTCTCAGACCTTGATGCGCTGGTATCTGAGCCGATCGCTTTTAGATTCAACGGCGAGATCCACGAGATCAAGCCCGTGACGACCATAGAGCTTTTTGCGTTCACGGCTGCTTTTGCTGAGATTCAAGAGATCAGCTCAAGGGGAGAGCAAGTCAGTGTGAGCGAGCTCGTCGATGCTTATGCTCGGGTCATCTCAAGCGTCTGCCCTACGATCACTCGGGAGCATGTTGAAGATATGACGCAGCCCCAAGTGGGCGCCTTGTTTCAGCTCGTAATGGATAGCGTCGTAGGTAAGGCCCATGCCCAGCCAGGCGTGGAACCCGAGGACGCAAAAAAAAAACACCTAGCGACAGCCTGAAGATCGAGGCTGTGCCCTTGGTTGTGGAGGCTATGCTGCTTTTTGGGTGGTCGCCCGATGTGGCGCTCAACATGCCAGCTCGACGTTTTTTTGCGCTAATGCGTGAAGGACGAAAGCAAAAGAGGCAGAATGAAGCAGCACGGGATGTGGCTAGCTGCGATATTTCAAGCATTGCGCTCGGTGACGGGAAGTACTTTGAGGACGTTCGAAAGGTATTTCTTGATCGAGCACTGGGTCAGGAGGGCGTGAAGAAAAAAGCTCTCGACCCTACTGCGCCGAGCACGGTTGAGCTTGTAGAATCTCTGACAATGGCCGCGACCAAGTTGAGGAAATAACATGGCTCAGGAAACCCAGCTCTTAAAGCTAGACCTCGACAACGCAGAATTTAATGCGAAAGTTGATGCCGCTGATAAAAAGATTTCTGGCCTTGGAGATGGCTCAAAACTCGACGGACTAATTGCTGGGATCACTAGCGCGACCAAAATTATCGGAGTTCTCGGCTCGGTCGGTTTAGCGGCGAAGGCTGCGCTTGACCTGACCATGGAAGCCGAGAGCGTTAGGGGTATTAACTATCAGTTTGAGCTTCTCACAAAAAATGCGGGCATTTCAGGCGGTACTCTTAAAGACTCGCTAATGGGTATTGCTGACGGTCTCGTTGACGACGAAGACCTTCTGAAGTCTGCCAACCAAGCTGTCATTGCTTTTGGTAAGTCAGCAGAACGTATTCCTGAAGTATTTACAGTCGCGAGAAACGTGACTCGCGTCTTCGGTGGCGATCTTCTTGAGAACTTCGATAAGATTAATATTGCTCTATCGTCTGGCAATACGCGATCGCTTAAGTCTTTGGGTCTTATCGTAGACCAAGACAAAGCACTTCGGCAGTACGCAAAAAGTATCGGCGTAACCGTTGACGCGCTATCAGAGCAGGAGAGAAAGACTGCGCTTTTGAACGCTGTCGTAGAAAAAGGGAATGCGGCATTCAAAGGAGCAAGCGACGACGTTTATAAAATCACAAACCTTTGGAAGCAATTCCAGGTTGCTATCGGTAACGTAGGAGAGGCGTTCGCGATCGCCTTCGAAAAGATAGCTGGTAAGGGCGTGCAGAATGCCTTGTCGAGCATCACCTACGGGGCAAAGATTGCCGGGTTAACGATTCAGGCTGCATTCGGCTCGGAGTCTGAAAAGGCTTCAGCGCAGCAAGAAAAACTAAAGCTAAAACTTAAAGACACAGAAGATCAAATTGCGAGCACTGAGGCGTGGGTCAGAAAGTTTTCTGAGTCCATGGCAAAGAGCGGAATGGGAGACCCTGCGCTTCTAAATGCTTACTCGTCGAGGCTTGGGGAGTTAAACCAGCAGCGACAAACAATGATCGAGCAGCTTGCAAAGTCTCAACCGGAAGGAACCGCCGGTATGGGTGAGGAGGCAGCTAAGCGCCAGGTTGCGACTGACGAAGAAGCATCCTCTAGGCGGTTGGCTGTCGCTTCTAAATTTGAGTCTGATCTGCTCAATCTCCGCATGGCTCGGATCGGCCAGGAGATGGAAGTCTCTACCTCCGTCGAGGAGATCGACAGGCTTCAAGCCGAGCGCAAGCAAACGATGCTTGATATGCTGCTCGCCAAAGAAGAGCAGGTCAGAGCCTCAGTTCTTCAAGGAAAACAGACAGAAGCTCAAGCAGAGCAGCAACTAATAGAGTATCGAAAGGCGGCCATCGCTGACATGCGGAGAGTGGAGCAGAAGGCAGAAGAAGAACGCCTTCGAGCTCTTCAAAACCTTGCGAATGCGACGGCAAACACTACAGCGGGATTCACAAACGGATTCAAAGCTGCGGCTGCGAGCGCGTCAAAAGACGTTGGCAACTTCTCAAAGCTCGGCGCTACTGCCTTTGACTCCTTCAGCAAGAACGCAAAGACGGCCTTCATGGACTTAGGGCGCGGGACTAAGAGCGCGGCAGACGTGATGAAAAGCTTCTTTTTAAATGCGCTTGCTGACATGGCAGAGAGCCAGGGCGCGATCATGCTAGCAAATATCTTTAACCCTGGAAGCATGGCCGCAGGTGCTGGGTTACTTGTGCTTGCTGGTCTTTTGCGCGGTATGGCTGGCGAAGGTGGGGGTAGTAAGGGCATCGGGGCTGCTAGTGTTTCAAGCGGTGGAGGAGGCGGATCTATTGGATCGACCTCAAGCGCGATGGACATGGAGCGCCCTCAAGTCGAAGAAGCTCGCCGCAAGCGTGAGGTTCAGCTTGTAATTCAGGGATCATACTTTGAGACTGAACAGACGAAGAGAACGCTCATGGAGATGATCAGAAGCGAAACTGACGCGACCGGCTTCTCCTACGTGCAGATCGGACAGGGGGCGTAATGGCACTGACGGGGGTTTCGCTTATCCGCTACGGGCTTTCGGTCACAGCGTTTAACTCAAGCCTGGATTTCAAAAACTCCTCGGGCGGTTCGCAGATTAGCGCAACGCTTAAGACTGGGTTTTACTCGCTGACGGGACTCATGGACGAAGTGGTCCGAGCCATGAACGCAGCCGACCCGCTTAATACTTACGGCTACACGATCGACCGCTCAGTCAACTCGGGCACAGAGAACCGGGTCACGATCACGACGAGCGGCGCTTTCCTCTCGCTGCTTTTTGCAACGGGGACTCGTGCAATTACAAGCTGCGCGACTCTCCTCGGGTACACGGCAACCGACAAGACTGGGGCTACTTCGTACACCTCGCAGAGCAGCTCGGGCACGACCTTTCTGACGGCTCGCGCTGGGTATACTTACCAGGCGCCAGAGACCACGCGAAAGATTCAAGGGTCTGTGAACATCTCAGCGAGCGGCGAGAAAGAGGCGATCGTCTTCAACGTGATGCAGTTTCTCGAAGTCGAGTACAGGCACGAGACACAAGCGAACGCTTTTACAACTTGGGCTGACTTCTTCACTTGGGCGATCAGGCAGAGACCTTTTGAGATCACGCCGATCGCGTCAACTTTTAACACGTTTTACGACGTGACCCTCGACTCGACCGAAGCAGACGGTAAGGGGCTGGGTTATCAACTCAAAGAAATGCTTCCAGAGTTTCCGTTCTACTACCGGACGGGTAAACTTCGGATGCGATTGAAAGCGACAATACTTTAAGGAAAAGCGGGGATGAATTACGCATTAGAAATTTTAAATAAACCCTTTTTTTTGTGGTCTCTTAAAGACAGGGCGTTAATTTTAGCCGCTTTTTTATTCAGCAGCGTATTTTTTAGCTTTTGCACTTTTATCTTTAAAAAGTTTTTGAAGGAGGCTCGGAATGGGCGGAGTACTTGACGGTCAGAGCGTTTCTGCGAGTACGACCAATCCCGCGTTTATCGACGCCAACGGGGACGATACGGGCGTAGGTAAAATCACGCTTGCGAATACTGACCCAGTCTCTGGCGCGACGGTCGACAGCCTTCAGAAAGAGCACAACTCAGCAGCCTCGTTCATGGGTAAGGCTATCAACACTGACAAAGATGACCTCCCAGCCTGGACTACAAGCGTAGTCGGAGCTGCTGGCGACTCTCTGTTTGATCGGGCGGACGCTCTGACTGAACGCTTTGATGCGTCTACGGGTCACTCTCATGACGGGACAGCGGGCGAAGGGCCCAAGGTCGAGGCGATCAATATCGACGCAGTTCCTCTTCGCGGGTTCGTGCTCCAAGGGGCTGACGTCTTTGGAGTTACTGGGAGCTCAAGCGACGTAAGCTCTTCGTTCTCGGGGAAGACTCCAGGCGGGTCTGCCTTCGTTGAGGGTGTGGTAACGGCTGCGCCTGAAAACAAGGTGATCGTCAGACAAGCAAGCGGAGTGGACGAGGACACAGAGTTTCACGACGCCTTCGGAAATCACGTCTATGCGCGGCTGACCGAGGCTGCTGGAACATGGACGCTTTCTTACTACAGCTCGATTGCTGGCGTGGAGACTGCGTACAGCTTCGCGGTATCGAGTGACGTTCGGTACTATTACCAGGAGATTTTTAACCCTCTAGGCGGGAATGCTCCAGTCTACTCGGAGTTTGCGTCGATCCCATCGGATAACGCGACGGCTGACATCCTGACTGCGACGACGACGATTCAAGGTAAGGTGCAGCTTGCAACGACTGCCCAGCCTGTAGGCTCAAGCTCAAGTGCGGGAACGGCGAACGCGAGTGTCGCGAACGAAAACCACACGCACGCGGGCGTTCACTCGGTTGCAAAGTCTGGCAGCACTGGGCTCTTGGGTGACGTTACGTTGACAGGCGCAGGTGGGACAACGCTCACGCAAGCGTCTCAGAATATCGAAGTATCAAGCCCTGCTCTATCGACTGCTACGCCTTCAGCGATCGCCTCGACTGGGTCGGCTGGATCAGCAACGACAACTTCGAAATCAGACCACACGCACGAAGGCGTTCATGCTGTGAAGGCTTCTGGAAACCCTGACATCACGGGCGACGTGACGATAGGCGTGAGCGGTGGGGCTGGTATCTCGCAAGCTGGCTCGACGATCACGATCTCTGCTCCTGCGCTCGCGAGCACTGCACCTGCTGACGTGGGTTCTTCTGCTTCAATTGGTTCGGGTACGACTTCAGCGAAAGCCGACCACGTCCACCGAGGCGTGACCTCAGTCTCTAAGAGCGGGTCCTCTCAGCTTTTCGGTAACGTGACTTTGAGCGCGGGCACTGGGATCTCGCTCACTCAAGCGGCGCAGAATATCGAGATCGCGACTACAGGAGGCGGAGCGGGAAGCGGAGTCCAGTTACTCTGGAATGACGACCCTAGCATAGTTTATTATAATATCTCCGACTATGTCCCCGGCGCTAACATTTATGAGCGAAATAAATATTCGTTTATCCCGTTGCAGGAACAGGGGATTGAGGCGGTTTTCAGAGTCCCTAGTGGATATACTGTCGGAAACCCAATCACCTTTAAATTTAACCACGCAAACGGGACATCTGGGACTTATTATTTTGTAGTATGGGCAGGGATTCTCAATGGAGAATACAGCACAAGCGTTGCAGCACCATATTCAACCGCAAGCGTCACTGCGTCCCTTTCTATTAAATCATCCTCGGTTATTATTGCACCCAGTGGAAGCATAGGCCCGACGCCAGTCCAGCCTGGAGATTTAATCTGGGTTTACTTACTATCAACAGCCGGCGGATTCGCGGCTATAACAAACGTCACGGTTTTCGGATCTTCAAGTGAGGTGACCTTTTCATGATTAATAAAACCGATAAACAATACTTTGGACGCGCTGGAGTTAACTACTTTCAGACTCCCGGTTTTGAAAACGGGAACGGAGACTGGTCCGAGTTTACAACCACCTACGTAAACAATATCCCCACGACCATCACAAGCGGTGCTGCCAATATCGCGACACCGGCTAGCTTAATTGGAGTCGGCGGGTTGCGTGGGTCTATGGGGTACTATGCGATCTTTACCGCAGCCACTCCCGGTGAGGGTCTAATATCGAACATCATGACAATCGACACGGTCGACCGAGCAAAGGTGCTGACCGTTTCTTTTGAATACCTGATTTCCCCAGGTGGAAACTTTAACGCGTCCGGCACAAGCACTCAGTCTGTCGAAGTTTGGATTTACGACGTGACGAACTCTGCGTGGATTCAACCCGCAGGGTATCGCGGAATTAACCAAACAAACTCTGGAGTAAATAATCTTTGCGGGTTTTTCCAGTGTACCTTTCAAACTCCGTCGAACGGTAGCCAGTTCCGCGTCGCGCTAATCGTAAAAAACACGGTTACTTGCACGATCAGCTTCGACACCTTTGCTTTCGGCCCTCAGAGCACAGTGCAAGGCGCGGCGATTAGCGACTGGGCGTCGTTCACGCCTACTATCTCAACAAGTACCGGAGCAGTATCTAACGCGACTTCCACAGCACTATGGAGGCGCGTAGGAAGTGACCTTGAGATTGTCGGGTCGATCACATTTAGCGCCGCGTCGTCGGCGTTCACTGACATTCTAGTAACTGTCCCGTCTGGAATATCAATAGATACGACCAAGTCTTTAGCGGTAAAAGTTGGATATGCTACTTCGTATGATAGCGGGATCTCTTATTTTCTAGCCGACGTTCTTGTTAACAATGCTTCAAGAGTAGTTATCTACGGGGTTGATGCGTCACCTACCCGCGCCGCGCTTACAAATATCACAAACCTGAACCCATTTACCTTTAACGCAAACGATACCATCACCTACTCGTACAAGGTGCCTGTGGTTGGCTGGTCGAGCCAGACAGTTTTAAGTCAAGACACAGACACGCGAGTGATTTCTGCGCAAGCGGCATGCTCGACGGCTTTTGCCTATAGTGCCACGACTCCGATCAACTTCGACACTGTCGTTGTGGACCGCGCTGGATCAGTAACAACAAGCGCAACGGCTTGGAAATTTACTGCCCCAGTTACCGGAGACTATCGCGTAAGCACTAACCTTTTAAACGGGACAGGCGCTATCTCGGTCAACTTGTACAAGAACGGCTCTCTATTCAGACAGCTAATGAGCGTGACGACGGCTGCGATTACCTCCGCTAGTACGACTATTTCTCTGAATGCTGGTGACTATATTGATATTCGAGGTGCATCGGCTGCAACATTGGTTGCTGGATCAACCACGAACACGATCAGCATCGAACGACTATCCGGACCCGCTACGATCGCTGCTAGTGAGACGGTCGCTGCGCATTATAGGAGAACCCTCGCGGACGGAAACCAGTCACTTTCGAGCGCAAGTTCTGTGGTTTATTTTACAGGGTACTACCCTAGCAGGGTCATCGATACGCACAACTTTGTGACATCATCGGCCTCGGATACTTATGCGACTATTCCGATATCAGGTGTTTACGAAATTGTTCTGACAAATCGATTCGACACAACAACGGCTACAGAAGTATTTCAGAGCTACATTATGTCCGGTGGGACAAACCAAACCGGAACTCTGACGAT
>CAYRTN010000018.1:15926-16256 GCA_964427235.1 uncultured Chthoniobacter sp.
CAGGTTTAATGCGGGCGATATCGTTAGGTTCAAGATGCTAAGATATGCGGCAGTAACGACCAATCTTATCGGGACAAACTTTTCGGGCTTTACTATCAAAAGGGTGGGCACCTAAATGTTTAAACTTAAAGTGACCTTTAAAAAAGCACCCGGAGTGGAATCGGTATACATTTCCGAAAGCTCCGATTTTAATGAGATTATTTCAATCAACTCTGTCGCTGAAAAATGGGGACTTCCCGAGCGCCCAGAACTTGACGAAATGGGCCAGCCCACGGGCGTCATTCTCCCCGCCGAGTACACCATCGAAATCGAGGACATCACGGCTCAGGT
>CAYRTN010000019.1:0-15999 GCA_964427235.1 uncultured Chthoniobacter sp.
GGCCGTCACTGCTGCGGGTGATGAGTGAGTATTCGGGATCGCCGTCGTGCTCGATGACAAAGCGCGGGTCTTTGACATCCTTCTTGCCGCCATCGCCGCTCATGCGCTCTAGGTCGCTTTTCCAGCTTTTGCCGTAGGGTGGGTTCGCCAGCATGAAGTCGAATGTGCGGGAACGGAACTGGTCGTTCGATAGGGTGGAGAAGGCTGGGCCGCCCACGATGTTGTCCGCCGCGTCACCATCGCCCTTGAGCAAAAGGTCGGCTTTGCAGATGGCGTAGGTCTCGGCGTTGATCTCCTGCCCGTAAAGATGGGTGGCGACTTGCTTGCCATGCGCAGTGGCAATCTGCTGGAGGGTTTCCTCGGCGACGGTCAACATTCCGCCAGTGCCGCAGGCACAGTCGTATAGAAGGTAGGTACCAGACTCGATCTTGTCGGCCACGGGCAGGAACATCAGGCTGGCCATGAGCTTCACGGCATCGCGCGGCGTCCAGTGCTGCCCGGCTTCTTCGTTGTTGTCCTCATTGAACATGCGCACGAGGTCCTCGAAGACGGTGCCCATGGAGTGGTTGTCAAGGCCGGGCAGTTGGCCTACCGGGCGTGGACTGAGGTTGATGTCCTTGTCGAGGAACTTCTCGATGAGCTGACCAAGGCCGTCGGACTCCACCAGCTTGGCGATCTGGTTCCGAAACTCGAAGTTCTTGATGATGTCCTGAACATTCGGCGAGAAGCCGTCGAGGTAGGCGATGAAGTCGTCCTTCAGTGTCTGCTGGGTCTTGCGGGACTTGAGGTCGCGCAGGAGAAAAGGCGAGGTGTTGTAAAAAGCCTCGCCAGAGGCGGAGCGAAGAGCGTCGTCCTGATTAACAATGCCGCCAGTATCGAGAGCCGCCTTCATTTCCAGCACGGCGGCCTTGGTCGGCTCCAGAACCGCATCGAGGCGGCGCAGGACGGTCATTGGCAGGATCACATCGCGGTATTTGCCGCGAACAAAAACATCACGCAGGCAGTCGTCAGCGATGTTCCAAATGAAGTTGGTGATCCAGTTGAGTTGGGTTTGGTCCATATTAAAAATCTTGGAGACTAATAGTGAATGACTGCGATCAGCTCATTTCTTCTCCGCCTCATAGTTTCCCAGCATCGCTCCCAAGACAACAGTGAAAGTGATACGCGAGCGCGGTGACGGCGGGAGTTTGCAAGCATGATTTAAAAGTCGTCGTAATGACGCTAGAGATTGTAAACAAGCGGGTCGAGGATCCTTTTTGCATGCGCATGAAACGGCAAATAAGCTAGAAAGCGAACGGCGTTACTTGGATTTATTGTCTGGGTGGTTTGGAGCTCTGGTCTAACTCACAAAAGAAAAATTCTTCCTGCTTAACAAATGTAGGCTGCAACGGGTCCTGCGGATGGAAAGATGAAGTTTTAAGCATTAAGTTTTTTAGCTTTAAGGCGAGTGGACCGTATCCCGCTGTAGCGCAGAGTTGCTGTGTCGAGTAACGCGTAACTTGTGGAAAACTTTCCATGAGGCGAAGGATTTGTGTGATCATTTCGCCAGCAACCCTAGCAACCCTGGTAGGACATCTGCGGGGGGGGCTATATTTTCAGTCGGGAAGGGGCGTATTCGGGTTTCAGACGGAGTGAGCAACCATCGGATTAAGACTGCAAACCTAAAAAGGGGCTACCAAGGCAAAATTTGTACACTCACATTTGGGATCACCCACCCCAGCCATAGTGAAAAAATGACCCACGCTCCGAAGTTTAGCAAGATCCCGGCTCGAATCATCTGAGATATGCTGACGAGCCGACTGCTGAAGACAATCGCATTGGGGGGAGTGGAAACGGGGAGCATGAAACCACAACTGCTCGCCAAAGCCACACCTGCCAAAAGCGGCAAGGGAGGCAGGTTTAATCCAGCAGCGAGTGCCGCTGCAATGGGCAAGAAGGCTGATGTTGTCGCCGTATTGCTTGTGAGTTCCGCTAGGCAAATGATGACAAAGAGAATCACACTGACCACAGCGGGCGCAGGGAGAGAAGCTGCACGGTGAGCAAAAGATCCGACCCATGCCGCCACTCCGTTCGTGTGGATAGCCGCCGCCAAACTCAATCCCCCACCGATCAAGAGCAACACATCATAGGGAATTGTTTTGAGTGTTTCCTTATCCAGGATGGACGAACTCCATGAGCGATCAAGAGGAAGGAAAAAGAGCGTCATTCCTCCCGCCATCGAAATCGTGGCATCCGAAAGCCAAGGGAACCAAGTTTGAAGAAACCCCCGAGCGAGCCACAGACCTGCTGTGACAAAAAAAACCGCCATCACACCAAACTCCCCAATGCCGATAGCGCCTAAGCGCTTTGTCTCGATCCCCAACAAATCTGTCGCATCATCCCCAGCATTTTCCTTCAGTCGAAAGGCGATCTTCGTCAGAATCACCCAAGAAAAACCTAGTAAAATCAAGGACGGCGGGAGCGCCAGGAACATCCAACTCAAGAAACCGATTGCGATCCCGTAGTTTTCCAACATAAATCCCGCCAAAATCGCATTTGGAGCGGTACCGACGAGCGTGGACATCCCCCCGATGCTGGATCCATAGGCAACCGTGAGCACCAATGCGGAAGCGAAACCGGCATCGCGCTGGTGGTGAAAAAGAGCGATGACCGACACAGCTATCGGCAACATCATTAAGGCGACCGCCGTATTGCTCACCCACATAGAGAGAAACGCCGAGGCAAGGAGGAATCCAGCAATGACTGACGATTTACGCGTTCCTGCAAGGCTGATGATTTTTAACGCGATCCGCGTATGCAGATGACTTCGCTGAAGTCCATTTGCGATAAAGATTCCACCCAGAAACAAAAAAATCACCGGATTCGCATACGGAGCTGCTGCGACACTCACCGAGCAAATCCCAGCAAACGGAAAAAGCACCAGTGGAAGTAACGCCGTAACGGCAAAGGGAATGGCCTCTGAGATCCAAAAAAGCGCCATAAGAGTGCTCACTCCCAACGTATGCCAACCGAGCTGGGAAAGCCCCACTGGAGGAACTGACGCTAACGTGTAACAAAAAAAAGCGACACCCACCGTGGCCAATATTCGCGTGATGAGGATCTTCGGATTCATCAAATGAAATGGCCATAACGGGCGCAAAAAACAACACGCCGACCCTTTTGCCAAGCGGCATTAGGGTTTAATGCCGAATGGGCTACCCCGACTACTGCGGAGGGTATTGAGGAGGATAAGGCTGCCGGAAGGTCTGTGCCGGCGCTTGTTGGGGTTGCTGCTGCGGCGCCATGTATTGAGGCGGACGCATCGCTTGTAAGCGCATCCACTCAGCATCCACCAAATCCTCAAAAAGTTGTGAGATCGAGCGGCGACGAAGCAAACTAAGCTCATCAGCATAAGCACGAATCTCAGGATGAATCGTGAGATTCAGTTTTCCACGAAGTTGTTTGTTAGATATGGGTCTTGGCATACTTGGACTGGTAAGACTTTTTTTCTGATTGGCAATAAGGTAAATACCTACTTGCCCATTTTATTTGCGACCTGGGGGACAGCCGGAATGTGTTTAAATGCAACAACCGATAAAGGCGGCAAATTGATTTGGATCGAATGGGGCTGACTTTGCCAACTCCAATTTTCGCAAGCACCAACACCACCGTAGTTTCCTACATTGGACCCGCCATAGGTCGAGGAATCTGAATTGAGGATTTCCTCGTAGAATCCAGGCGCATTAACGCCAACGCGGTATCCCTCACGGACGACGGGGGTCGCATTGACAACGAAAACAATCGTCGCCCCCGTGCGGGATTTGCGCATGAAGGACCAGACGGTGTTATCGGCATCGTTGAAATCGATCCACTCAAACCCTTCATAACTATCGTCACATTCGTAGAAAGAGGGTTCGTGCGTGTAGAGCCAGTTGAGGTGTTGAACCAAACGACGAAGCCCGTCGTGTGCGGGAGATTGCGTGAGGTGCCAATCCAGACTGAAGGCATGCTTCCACTCGGCAAACTGCCCAAACTCGATGCCTTGAAAAATGAGTTTCTTGCCGGGATGCGCCCACATCCAAGCGAGGAACATCCGGCAGTTGGCGAATTTTTGCCAGTAGTCGCCCGGCATTTTGTCGATGAGCGATCCCTTGCCGTGAACAACTTCATCGTGGCTGAGAACGAGAATAAAATGCTCATGAAAAGCATAGAGCATAGAGAAGGTGACATCGCTCTGATGGTACCGCCGATGAATGGGCTCCTTGCTGATGTAGCGCAGGCTGTCATTCATCCAGCCCATATTCCACTTGAAGCCGAATCCGAGCCCGTTGTTGTAGGTCGGATGCGAGACTCCGGGATAAGATGTGGATTCCTCGGCAATCATGGCCACGCCGGGGAAGCGCTCGTAGGCGACTTCGTTGCAGCGCTTGAGGAAGCTGATCGCTTCTAGGTTCTCGCGTCCCCCAAAGCAATTCGGTATCCACTCGCCTTCCTTGCGGGAATAATCGAGATAGAGCATGGAAGCAACGGCATCCACGCGCAAGCCGTCGATGTGGAACTCGTCCATCCAGTAAAGCGCATTGCCGATGAGGAAATTTTTCACCTCATTGCGACCATAGTTGAAGATGAGCGTGCCCCAGTCCTGATGCTCTCCAAGGCGAGGATCTTCGTGCTCGAAGAGACAAGTACCATCGAAGCGCGCGAGGCCATGGGCATCCTTCGGAAAGTGACCAGGCACCCAGTCGAGAATCACGCCGATGCCCTCTTGGTGACAGCGATCGACAAAGTTGCGGAACTCGTCAGGGTTTCCAAAGCGACTTGTCGGGGCGTAGTAATTCACGACCTGATATCCCCAAGATCCATCAAAGGGATGCTCCATCACGGGCATGAGCTCAATGTGCGTGAATCCCATTTCCTTCACGTAAGGGATAAGGCGGTCTCCCAACTCCAGATAACTCAAGCTACGGTCACCATCCTCCGTGATGCGTTGCCAGGAACCGATATGAACCTCATAGATACTCATCGGGCTGTTGTACGGATCGATCTTCGGGCGCTTCTCGATCCAAGCTTGGTCACCCCATTGGTAGCGGGCCAGATCAAAAACAATACACCCCGTGCTTGTTCCATGTTGCGCAAAAAAGGCGTAGGGATCGGTTTTAAGAAAAACATCTCCCACTCCACTGCGGATCTCGAATTTGTAATGAGCACCTTCGTGAACGCCGGGGAGGAAGATTTCCCAGACACCGGAGGGCGTGAGCTTGCGCATTGGATGGATGCGACCATCCCAGTTATTGAAATCGCCTACCACGCTCACGCGCTGCGCGGAGGGCGCCCAGACTGCAAAATGAACACCCGGAACGTCGTCGATGACCTTCACGTGAGCGCCGAGTTTTTTGTAGATGTCGTAGTGGGTACCTTCGTTGAAGAGGTAAATATCCACCTCCCCGAGAACGGGAGGAAAGGCATACGGATCTCGCTCGCGCCACGTGGCTCCATCGTGAGCGGTCAACTCCAGCTGATATCCCCCACCCGCTTTGAATTCCGGAAGAATGCATTCGAAAAGACCATTCCCGTCAGCAGGCGAGAGCGGATGCTTTTTAGAAGGGTTTGCATCTAAAATAACGGTAACACTCTGAACATCGGGCCTGAGAACTCGCGCCACCCATCTTTCATCGACCCTTCGAATTCCAAGAATGCGAAACGGATCACAATGCCGAGCTTCGATTAAAGGATAGTAATCATCATCGGAGAGGAGGGAGTGTTTCATCGAGACTTATGCTTATTGATTCGAATGCAAAATGAACAGATTTAAGTCGCCATGAATGATGGGGTATTGTCCTAAAGGCATAGCCAACGTGACGACCGATAGTTTTAAATAGGCCTGAGGGCAAAAATAAGTGAATAATGCACACAAGACCACCACTGTCCGCTATGGCACGTCAAATCCAACCATCCGCTGAATCACAAAGCCGATTCCCTTTAATGGAGGAGATTCACGCCCCACTCAGCGACCAAGCCGCTCTCGCTGAGTCTCAACGCTGCCTCTATTGCTATGATGCACCATGCATCCACGCCTGCCCCACGGGTATCGACGTTCCCACTTTCATCAAAAAGATAGCCGCCGACGAAGTCGCGTCCGCTGCCAAAACGATCCTCACAGCCAACATCCTAGGCGCGAGTTGCGCGCGCGTTTGCCCCACCGAAGTCCTTTGTGAAGGAGCGTGTGTGCTGGGCCATGACCACGAGCCCATCCAAATCGGACTCCTCCAACGTCACGCGACAGATTTTGTCGCAGCACACGGCATCTCAGTCTTAAAGAGGCCCGCTGAAAAAAGCAGCTTCCGCATAGCAATCATTGGGGGTGGACCTGCCGGTCTAGGCTGTGCAGCCGAACTCGCCCAACTTGGACACCATGCTGTGATTTTTGAAAAGGAGTCGAATGCGGGGGGACTCAATAATCGTGGAGTCGCTTATTATAAAATGAAGCCCCGCGTGAGCCTCGACGAAGTCCGTTTGGTGGAATCCCTCGGCGTTGAGATTCGAACGGACGTGAATGTCGGTGAAGACCTCACTGGGGAGGAATTGCTATCGGAATACGATGCCGTTTTCGTCGCTATCGGCCTTGGGAGCAAATCCCATCTCGGCATTCCAGGCGAAACCGGTCCTGGCGTCAGGTCCGCTCTAGATTTCATCCGCGACATTCATGAAATGCCACTCGAGGAAGTTGCAATCGGAAAATCGGTCCTCGTCATCGGCGGTGGGAATACAGCCATCGATGCCGTCAGCCAGGCCAAAAGACTCGGCGCTCCATCTGCGACTCTCGCCTATCGCCGAAAAGAGGTGGACATGAGTGCTTATACTTTTGAAGTCGCTCTCGCACGAGCCGCAGAATGCCGGATGGTTTTTGAGGCCAAGCCAGTGGAGGTCGTACGCGATGTCGATGGTAACCTCGCCGGAGTGAAGTTTATCCACACTTCGACTAGCCAAGAGTGGATCGAACCCTGTGACCAATTGCTCCTCGCGATTGGACAACCCAAACAAGATCGTTTGCTCAAGAAGCTGTTTCCCGCTCTGGAAATCAATACTCGCGGATGCGTGACCACCGATCCCCTCACCGGCCGCACCAGCCTGCCCAAGGTTTTTTCCGGCGGTGATTGCGCCAATGGGGGCAAAGAAGTTGTGAACGCTGTGGGCGATGGAAAAAAGGCCGCGATGGAAATCCACCGTATGCTCACAGGAAAACCCGCCACCCCCACAAAACAATCCTCACGCCAAGGCATCACTCGCCCACCCAGCGGAGCTGGCCTTTGGAACCCTGTCCGTCCCCCCACCCACTAATTTTCATGGCCGATCTTTCCGTCACCTTCGCAGGCATCCGATCACCTAACCCATTCTGGCTTGCCTCAGGGCCACCCACGAATACGGCCTATCAGGCCCACCGGGCATTTGAGGCGGGATGGGGTGGTATCGTGTGGAAAACCATTGGCGAGCCAACTCCCAACGTAGCCTCTCGATATTCTGCCCTCCGCCTTGGGAACAAGCGCATGGTCGGCTTTAACAACATTGAGCTTATCAGCGACCGCTCGCCCGAGACGAATTTTCGTGAACTGAAGGAAATCAAAGATCGCTGGCCCAACCGCGTGCTCATTGCCTCCTTGATGACTGATACCCGCGAGCATTGGCATGACCTCATCCGCCGCGGCGAGGATGCGGGAGTCGATGGATTTGAGTTGAACTTCGGTTGCCCACACGGAATGTGCGAGCGCGGGATGGGCTCGGCCGTCGGTCAAAATCCCGATGTCGCGGAAAAGATCACCAGTTGGGTAATGGAAGTCGCAAGCAAGCCGGTAATCGTGAAACTCACACCCAATATCACCGACATCACCCAAGCCGCCCGCGCCGCTAAGAGAGGCGGGGCCAACGCGATTTCGCTTATTAACACCATCAGGAGCATCACGCAGGTGAATCTCGATAACTTTGTTCCCGAACCTTATGTTGATGGGGCCTCTACGCACGGCGGGTACTGCGGCCCTGCAGTAAAACCGATTGCCCTCAACATGGTGCAAAATTGCGCTCAGGACACCGAGTTCGGATTGCCCATTTCGGGCATTGGTGGAATTTCAAACTGGCGCGATGCCGCCGAGTTCTTAGCCCTTGGAGCCACCACCATCCAAGTCTGCACGGCCGTCATGCACCATGGATTCCGAATCGTTGAGGACATGATTGACGGTCTCTGCGCCTATCTCGAAAGCAAGAGCATGGAATCCCCGCGAGAGCTTGTGGGCCGCGCTGTTCCGTCTCTCCGCAAATGGGAGGATCTGAATCTCAACTTCAAGCGCGTGGCCCGCATCGACCACGACACCTGCATCGGATGTAATCTCTGCCATATCGCATGCGAAGATGGCGCGCATCAATGCATCGATCTTCTCGACCCCGAAACCACCGGGATTGGCTACGGACCGGGTCGTTTGATTGGCAAGGCCGTCCCCGTCGTCCGTGAAGAGGACTGCGTGGGATGCAACCTGTGCAGTCTTGTCTGTCCTGTGGATGGGTGTGTTTCCATGGTGGAAATCCCATCCAACGCCGAGCCAATGAGCTGGAGCCAATACCAGTCTCGTCTATCCAAGGGCGACATCGCGCCCATTCCGGCACATCCCTAAAACAAAATGGAGCGCGATCAAAAATGTGGGTGAAATTTTCAAAATATGATTTGGGAACATAAGACCGAACCGCTCGCGCCTACGCATGTTTTTGCAAGCCGCTTCTTGGCTCAATTTCTCATCGCTTTGGCCTTGGTCGCTGTTGGTCTCGCGATCGGGATGCTGGGCTACACCATTCTGGGGAAACTCCCCATTATCGATGCCTTCTTGGAATCAAGCATGCTTCTCAGCGGCGCAGGCCCACTTTACACAGAAAGAACCTCGTCTAATGCGTTGAAGATTTTTTCGTCGTTCTACTCCCTTTTCTCGACGCTCGTCGTCGTAGTATCCGTCGGCCTGTTGGCCTCGCCAGTCGTCCACCGATTGTTTCACGCCATCCACATCGAAAAGACAAAAAGGCCCTAACAAGTGCTTGATTAGGGAACAATCAAGCGGGAGCTGTAGATACAAAAATAGAGATAACGCTCAGCGATGAACGCCAAGCGTTATCTCAATAGATCATGAATCGGTCGTGCGATTAGGCGTTGCGCCCGACGCAATTTAGGTCCTCAAAGGAGACCAACAAGCGCTTTGTAAAGGCGGCCTCTGCGGCACCCAACCACACGCGCGGATCATAGTATTTTTTGTTCGGTGCATCTGGTCCCGTAGGATTGCCAATCTGACCCTGCAGGTAATCGTGATTTTTCTCATCGTAAGCACGAATGCCATCCCAGTAAGCCCACTGGAGATCGGTGTCTAAGTTCATCTTGATCGCACCGTAGCTGATGGCTTCGCGGATCTCTTCGCGGGAGGAACCAGATCCCCCGTGGAAAACAAAATTTACCGGCTTAGGTGCGGTTCCAAATTTCTTCTGAATGTATTCTTGGGAATCGCGCAAGATCGTAGGTTTTAGTTTCACATTCCCTGGTTTGTAAACACCGTGCACGTTGCCGAAGGCCGCAGCCACAGTGAAGTTCGGGCTCACGTCACTGAGCGCCTCATACATCGCGGCGACTTCCTCAGGTTGTGTGTAGAGTCGGGACTCATGCACATCACTATTGTCAACACCGTCCTCTTCTCCACCAGTGACACCGAGTTCGATTTCGAGAGTCATGCCCATTTTCGCCATGCGTTGCAGATACATGCAGCAGGTTTCTATGTTTTCCAGAAGCGGCTCCTCAGATAAATCGAGCATGTGGGAACTGTAAAGAGGTTGGCCCGTTTTTGCGAATTGCTCCTCGCTGGCTGTCAATAAACCATCGATCCAAGGCAGCAATTTCTTCGAGCAGTGATCCGTATTCAGAATCACAGGAACGCCATAGGCCTTCGCCGCCTGATCTGTGTAAATGGCTCCTGCGATACCGCCAAGCACTGGGCCAAGTTGGTTGTCCCCCTTAACACCCTTGCCAATAAAAAACTGCGCTCCCCCGTTGGAGAACTGGATCATCATCGGGGAATTTAACTCACGCCCAGCGGCCAGCGCGGCATTCACAGAGCTCGTTCCGATGCAATTGACCGCCGGCAGCGCAAAATTCTCGGCCTTGGCTTGATCGAGCAACGCCTTGACTTCATCTCCAAACAAAACACCTGAGCGAAATTTCGTATTTTTCATGTAAGGAAAGACCCCTACTCCACCCACCCTGTTTATTGCAAACCCTTTCTATCTGCACTACCGAACGCGGTGACAATTCATCAAAATTAAGCGTTTTTGGATGCAGGATTTTTTCTGTGGCAGTTTCTGAAACGAGTTTGAAAACCCTTTTTTCTCTCGCTGATCATCACCCTTTTTCTTCCACAAAAGACAAAGTCGGTTTAATAATGGGCAACTCATGGTCAAGGTGGAAAAACTGACAAAGAAATTTGGTGCTAACACAGCAGTGGATAGTATCGATTTTGAGGTCCAGAAAGGCGAGATCGTCGGATTTCTCGGGCCAAATGGCGCTGGTAAGAGCACGACAATGAAAATGCTCGCGGGGTTCCTTCCTCCGACTTCCGGAAGTGCTGAGGTCGCGGGTTACGATGTTTTCACCGATTCTTTGCGTGCTAGGGAACATATCGGATACATGCCAGAGAATGTCCCTCTCTACACCGACATGAGGGTCAGTGAATTCCTCCGCTATCGGGCGGCATTGAAGGGAGTCCCGGGGAGACGATTGAGGGAACGCATCAGCGATGTGCTCGAACTTTGCGGTCTTGAGGATGTCGAAAAAAAAATGATCTCCCGCCTCTCCAAAGGTTACCGTCAGAGGGTCGGACTCGCTGACGCCATGGTTCACGAACCGGATCTCCTCATCCTCGACGAGCCCACGATCGGCCTCGACCCAAATCAGATCCGCCTTGTACGCGACTTGATCCGCAACCTTCGCCGCCACCACACGATCCTGATTTCAACACACATCCTCCCCGAAGTTGAGATGCTTTGCTCCAGAGTCATCATTATCAATAAAGGCCGAATCGAAGCTCTCGATACGCCGCAAAATCTCCGCGCACGTCTCGGTCAGGAAGGTCATGTTTTATTCGACGCCCGCGTTCCGGACGCCCGCGTTGCGGCAGCTGAGCTTCGTAAACTAGAAGGCGTGCAAACCGTGAGCATCCGGACCGACGGACCTTGGTCTATTTTCAAGATTCAATGCACACCGGGACATGATCCTCGAGAAACCATTTATCAATTTGCTGTAGAAAAAAGCTGGCCTGTCCGCGAGCTGAGCCGACCGCCGGTCTCTTTGGAACAAGTCTTTGCCGAAGTCACAAACGGAGAGGAACTCTGACCATGGGCCGCTTTTTCATTCTTTTTCGCCGTGAGGTAGCATCGACGTTCCATCAACCCATCGCCTATGTCGTTCTGTTCTTTTTCTTGGTGATTACTGGCTTCAACTTCCATGCGGGAATCACGATGCTGAACAACGGTCGAGGAACGACCACGGTGGTCGAAGCCTTTTTTAACACGATGTATTTCTGGTTTCCCTTCTTGTTGGTCTTCCCTTTCACGACAATGCGAGTTTTTGCCGAGGAGTCTAAAATGGGCACCATCGAAACGCTCATGACCGCCCCGGTGCGAGATTCTCAGGTCGTCTTGGCCAAATACGCAGGCGCACTTTTCTTCTACCTCGTTCTCTGGGCACCGAGCCTGCTCTATTTCGTCACATTCCAAACGATCACGGGAATGGATGCGGCTGGGGCGGCGGGCAGCTACATCGGCGCCTACTCGATACTGATCATGATGGGCATGCTCTACACCTCAATTGGTTGCCTAGCTTCAGCTCTCACGGATAATCAAATCGTCGCCGCGATGATCTCGTTTGCTGCAATCCTAGCTTTGTTTTTTCTCGGACTCCTCTCGTTCATCATGCCAGCCACTGGCTCGATCCTGCGCGAGGTGACATATTACTTTTCCCCGATCGAGCACATGGTCGATTTTTCACGGGGCATCGTGGATTCCCGACCGGTGGTTTTTTACATTAGCTGCACGCTTCTAGTCCTCTTTGCCACACTCCACGTCTTTCAATACCGCCGCTGGAAATCATGACACCGGGACGTACTGGAATCAAAATCAGCATCGGCCTCCAATGTCTCGCCGTTGCCATCATTTACCTGCTTGTCAACTATCTTGGGTTTACTCACTACGAGCGCCGCGACTACTCCCGCTCGCAGAAATTCTCCCTTTCCGATCAAACCAAAATCGTCCTGAAGGAGTTTAAAAAGCCCCTCAACATCATCATCGTCTCCTCTCCCTCGTTCCTTTCGCCGGCATCCCAGATTCTTGGTGATATACGCAGCCTGATGACGGAGGTTTTATTCAACAAACGTCAGGGCCTTGTTGTGGAATACGTGGATCCGACACGCAATCTCTCCAGAATTCAGGAACTCCAGACAAAATACAACCTCACGAGCCTAGATAACATCGCCATCCTGGATTATGATGAAAGGCATCGTTTGGTGAATTTGGCGGAGATGGGAGATTTTGATATGTCCCCCGTCGCACAAGGCGAACTGCCGATCTTGTTGGGCTTCCGTGGCGAACAGATCCTCACCAGCGCGCTCATGGGGCTTCTTAAAACAGGGAGTCAGAATGTCTATTTCCTCCAAGGACATGGCGAACCCCCACCCAATATCAACGGCGACCTATCCACTTGGATCGATGCCATCCAACGCCAGAATGCGATCTGCACCCCACTTTCCCTCTCTTCGAGCGACAAGGTGCCAGAGGATGCCGCAGCCATCGTCATTGCCGCAGCGAAGTCTGATTTGGACGAGCGTGAGGCGGCTGTCCTTGCCGCATGGCTTCGCGTGCGAGGAAAGATGCTAGTCCTACTGGATCCTAACACCTCCACTCCACGCCTTCATGCCTTGTTGGCCGCGAACGGCATTATCCCACAAGATGACCGCGTTCTCCGTCTCATTAAACTCCCCTTCGCAATGGGCATCTTGCGCGATGTCACCGGAGAGGTCTTAAAAAACGCGGAAGTCACGCGACGCCTTCAGGGAATGAATATCCTTTTCCCTGGGGCAACTCAGTCCCTGACCTTCGACAAAGACCTCGTCCAAAAAGAAAAAATCCTAATACGCCCGCTCACTCAGGCCGCCGAGGAGTTTTGGGGAGAAACGAATTTCGCTCCGAACCAAGCCGAGGGCGTCCGCTATGATGATGGCATCGACCATGGCCAACCGGTTATCATCGCCGCTTTAGCCGACCGTGACGGCGTGGAAGATGACCGCCTCAACGTACAGACGTCCCGCCTCATCGTTGTCGGGTCGTCCCAGTTCGCCTACGATGCCTCGATCTCACGGCCCGGACTGGACCTCCTTATTGGATCCATCAACTACCTTGTCGAACAAGGCAACCTCAGCGGGATCACGGCAAAAAACACCACCCGCTTCGCCCTCCAACTCACCGACCTTCAATTATCACAACTCGCCTTAGTTGTGATGGTCGGAATGCCAGCAGCGGCTGCATTTCTAGGACTGATTGTTTGGTGGAGGCGGAGGGCATGAGCAAGTTAGCCACTGTTCTTCTTGTGCTAGTAGCAGCAGGATTGATCGTTTTCGTGGCCACCACATCAAACTGGCGACTTTCGGAAGGACGACTGAAAGCTGCAGGGTCACCCCTTTTTGATTTCGATCCCGATGAGATCAGCAACATCAAAATCAAAAATGGCGACCAATCCTTTCGCCTGAAAAGAGTCGACGCAGATTGGATCGTTTCGACTGGAACTGACGATGTCGCAGCGCCGGAAGCCATGAAACAGCTTTTCGAATCTGCCCTCGGCACCATCATTCTCGACCGCATTGATGCCAGCGAAATCAGAGACGACAAAAACCTCTCGGGCTACGGAGTCCAAAAAAGCAGTCTGCAGATCGACTTTAAAGGCGATAAGCCGCCCTCCCTCCTTGTCGGAAAGAGCAGTGTGGATGGCACACGCAATTACGTGTCATTTGAGAATTCCAAGACCGTTTACCTGATCCCCAACGACCTCGTTCGACTCATCACCGAGCCGCCATCAAGCTTCCGCGACCGACGCCTCACGACGATCGACCCTGCCCGCCTAAAGCGAGTGGAAATTCGTCGTTCAAATACCATCCTCGAATTAGATCGATCTCCGACAGGATGGCAAATAGTAAAGCCGGTCAATACTCCCGCTGACGAAGTGGCCGTGGGCAAATTAGTCGATCAAATACTCCATCTTCGACTCAAGGAATTCGTAAACAATCCGACCACGGATCCACTACTCACAGGATCGGTTGGGGAAAAAGCCTGCATCAAACTTTACCAAGAAGGCGATACAGCCCCGTCAACTATTACCATCGGGCAACCTGCCCCAGATGGCGGTTACTACGTCCGACTCGAACCCCGCCATATTGAGTGCCGTATCCCGGATAAAAATCTGGAATTCCTATCCCCGGATATGAACCTTCTCCGCGACCTTTCAACAGCGAGACTGAATCCAGACCTCATCGATTTAGTCCGCATCAGCACTGCTGGAGCCCAGCTCGAGATCAAACGTTCCCCCGCCACCCAACTCGCGGACACGATCCCCCGCCTTGTTGAGATTTTGAGATCCACCAAGGTCATCAAATTCCTTCCAGCCACTCCCGTTGAACTCGAGAAGCAACATCTCAACACCCCACTGCATCGACTGACCTTTCTTTCCGTTATTTCGGAAAACACTCCAGAATCTCCTGCTGGCGAGCAAGTCGTCCTCGATCTTGCCATAGGTGCCCCCCTCCCCGATGGTTCAGTCCCTATCCATATCATTGGATCACCAGAGATTTTCGTAGTACCCTCGACTATCCTCAAAGCCCTCACTCCCCCCTGAAGAGGGTTGTCATTCGGAGCGATCTCGGGTTTTCTGACGCACTGATTTTTTTATGACATCTGCACAAATCCGCCAGTCGTTCCTCGATTTCTTCCACGAGAAGATCCACACGCTCGTTCCTTCCTCGAGTTTGATGCCCGATTCTCCCAACCTGCTTTTCACAAACGCGGGCATGAACCAGTTCGTCCCCTTTTTTCTCGGACAAAAATCTCCCGACGTCACGAAGTGGGCTGGCGCAACACCAGCATCCGATCAACGCGCGGCAGACACTCAGAAATGCATTCGCGCCGGAGGCAAACACAACGACCTCGATGATGTCGGCCTCGACACTTACCACCACACCTTTTTTGAAATGCTAGGAAACTGGTCGTTCGGAGATTATTTTAAAAAGGAAGCGATCGAGTGGGCGTGGGAGCTGGTAGTCGGACGCTGGAAATTTCCACCTGAGCGCCTTTACGCCACGATCTACAATCCTGCAGAGGGTGACCCCGCCTCGCGTGACACCGAAGCCTGGGAAATCTGGGCGGAGAAATTTCGCTCGGTCGGCCTGGATCCCGACAAGCACATCGTCAACGGCAACAAGAAAGACAACTTTTGGATGATGGGCGATACAGGCCCCTGCGGTCCCTGCTCGGAACTTCACGTGGATCTCACACCGAAAGGCGACACTGGCGGCGCGCTTGTCAACATGGGCTCAGCTGAGTGCATCGAGATTTGGAATCTTGTTTTCATCCAATTCAACGCGAATCCCGACGGATCTTTCAGTCCCCTTCCCGCACGCCATGTGGATACAGGAATGGGCTTTGAGCGAGTGACGTCAATCATCCAAGGCACCAAAGGACTCACGGACTTTGCGAACGCGCGCATTTCGAACTACGAGACTGATATTTTCCGCCCCATCTTTGATGAATTGGAAAAACTGACCGGCAAGACTTACGGAGCGACCCTGCCGGAAGCAGGAGTTCAACTCACCACCTTGCCCGAACAATTTGCGACCGACGTTGCCTTCCGCGTGATTGCGGACCACATTCGCACCCTCTCGTTCGCCGTCGCAGACGGGATTCAGC